>NZ_JBHYUG010000092.1:0-33968 GCF_042749375.1 Streptomyces sp. NPDC059477
GCCCTTCTCCATAAGCCGCTTTCCATGGGCCGTTCTCCTGCCGTCAGTCGGCCGTCGCCGGGGTCGTGTCCCGCGTCCGGCGGGCCCTGCGGTGCGCCACCCCGCCGAGGATCACGTCCAGGGCCAGGAACGCGGCCAGCGGGATGCCCAGGAGCGGCACGAAGTAGCCGACGGCGGCCACCACGGCGAGCAGCGGTACGAGAACGTGGGGCGGGACCTGGGCCCAGGCGCCGCGTGGGATGGGACGGCCGAAGGCGGAGCCGCGTCCGCGCTGCCACCACATGCGGTAGCCGAGGACGATCAGCAGGATCAGGCCGAGCGTGAGCAGCATCAGCGCGATCTGGTTGACCAGGCCGAACAGGGAGCCGGTGTGCAGGTCGATGCCCCAGCGGGTGAGCTTGGCCAGCAGGGGGTAGTCGGCGAAGCGCAGGACGTCGAGGACCTCGCCCGTGTTCGGGTCCACGGCCACCGAGTCCTGTTTCTCGGGCCAGCTGCGCTGGATCTGCTGGACGACATACGCGGAGGACGGGTCGGCGGGCGGCACGATCTCGACCGGATCGCCCAGGCCCTCGGAGCGCGCGGCGGCGAGGATCTGGTCCAGTCCGACGCCGTGCTCGGCGTCCCCGCCCGCGGCGGCGCCATGGCCCCCGTGGTCACCGCCCGCGTCCGCCGAGACCGAGGGCGTGGACTGGCCCAGGGACGTGCGCAGTACGTCGATGTTGGCGCCCGCGTACTGCGACCAGGTCAGTCCGGTCGCCGACAGGAAGACAAAACCGGCCGCGGCCCAGACGCCGATCGTGCCGTGCAGCCCCAGCACCCGGCGCCGCCCGCTGGTGCCGCGCAGCTTGCGCAGGGCGCGGCGGCGGGAGAACCAGAGCGCGACGCCGCCGAGCGCGATCACCCACAGCCAGCTCGCGGCGAGTTCGCTGTAGAGACGGCCGGTGTCGCCGAGGTGCAGATCGCGGTGGAACTCGTCGATCCAGGTGCGCAGCGGCAACGCGCCGGTGGAACCGTACTGTTCCAGCGCGCCGCGCACCTCGGCGGTGTACGGGTCGACGAACACGGCGAGCGTGTGATCGGGGTCGACGCCCTCGACCCCGGTCAGCAGGACGCGCGTGGACGCGTCGGCCGCCGGGGACGGCCGCACGGTGCTGACGGAGCCCTCGGGATGGGCCTCGCGGGCGGCGGCGACCTGCTGGGATATGGGCAGCTTGGTGTCGCCGACGGGGACGGTCATCTCATCCGCGTAGACGATCTTCTCGACCTGGAAGGAACCGGCGTACAGGAAGCCGGTGAGGGCCGCCACCAGGAGGAACGGGGCGACGAGCAGCCCGGCGTAGAAGTGCAGCCGCAGGACGAGGGGCCGCAGGGCGGTCCAGACGCCGGGGGAGGGGGCCGGGGGCGGGGCGGGGGACGGCGCCTCGTCCGTACGGGTCGGCGGAGCGGTGGTCATCGGGGTCTCCGGGAATCGGCGGATGGGACGCTGAGGGTCGATGCAGTGGTCGGGGTGTGGTGTCGCCGAGTTCCCAGAGTGAAGAGTGACCCCCGTCACAAGGCGGGGTCTGTCATGCTGGCGCGATGGCCGCGATCCCTTCCGCCGACAGCTCTTCCGGCAGCTCCGCCGACCGTTCCGACGAGCGCTCTGCCGACGGCTCCGCCGACCGTTTCCCCGGGCGTCTTCCGCGCCCGCCGCGTCCTCCGCGCCTCCCCCTCGTCGAGCGGGTCGAGGAACTCCTCGCCGCCGGTGGCCCGTTGCCGATCGTCGCGGCCGGGGATCCGGTGCTGCGGCAGGGCACCCGGCCGTACGACGGCGAGTTGGGGCCCGCGCTGCTCGCCCGGTTCGTGGCGGCGCTGCGCCTGACCATGCGGGCGGCGCCGGGCGTCGGGCTCGCGGCGCCGCAGGTCGGGGTTCCGCTGCGGATCGCGGTGATCGAGGATCCGGCGCCGGTGCCGGAGGAGGTGGCGCTCGCGCGGGGGCGAGTGCCGCAGCCGTACCGGGTGCTGGTGAACCCGTCGTACGAACCGCTGGGCCCGGCGCGTGCCGCGTTCTTCGAGGGCTGTCTGAGCGTGCCGGGCTGGCAGGCGGTGGTGGCCCGGCCCGCCGAGGTACGGCTGACCAGGCAGGACGAGCAGGGGCGTGCGCTGGACGAGGTGTTCCGGGGCTGGCCCGCGCGGATCGTGCAGCACGAGAGCGACCATCTCGACGGGCTGCTCTACCTGGACCGCGCGGAGCCGCGTTCGCTGGCCTCGAACGAGGCGATGGCCGAGCGCTGGACCCAGCCGACACCCCACGAGGCGGCGCGGGAGCTGGGGTTCGGCCTCCCGGAATGAGCGCGGCCCCACTCTCCCCGTACGGGCGCGACTCAGCCCACTGCCCCGTACAGGCGCCACTCAGCCCACTGCCCGTACAAGCGCGACTCAGCCCGCTCCCCCTTGCAGACGCGACTCAGCCCCGCTCCCCCGGACAGGCGTGACTCAGCCCCGGTACGCCTCCAGCAGCCGGAGCCACACCTCGCTCAGCGTCGGGTACGACGGGACCGCGTGCCACAGACGGGAGACGGGGACCTCGCCCGCGACGGCGATGGTCGCGGAGTGGATGAGTTCGCCGACGCCGGGGCCGACGAAGGTGACGCCCAGCAGGATCTCGCGGTCCAGGTCGACAACCATCCGGGCATGGCCCCGGTAGCCGGCGGCGTACAGCCCGGCACCGGCGACCGAGGAGAACTCGACGTCGACGGCACGGACCTGACGGCCCGCCTGTTCGGCCTCGGCGAGGGAGAGGCCGACGGCGGCGGCCTCGGGGTCGGTGAACACGACCTGCGGGACGGCGGCGTGGTCGGCGGTCGCGGCGTGCGCGCCCCACGGATCGGTCTCCAGCAGCGGCACGCCCGCGGCGCGCGCGGCGATGGCGGCGCCCGCGATCCGGGCCTGGTACTTGCCCTGGTGGGTGAGGAGCGCGCGGTGGTTGCTGTCGCCGACGGCGTAGAGCCAGTCGGTGCCGGGGACCCGGAGGCTGTCGTCGACGGACAGCCAGGAGCCCGGTTCCAGGCCGACGGTGTCCAGGCCGATGTCGTCGGTGCGCGGGGCGCGTCCGGTGGCGAAGAGGATCTCGTCGGCCTCGATGCGGTCGCCGTGGTCGGTGTCGACCAGGACCGTGCCGTTGGCGCGGGCCACGGCGGTCACATTGGTGCCGGTGCGCAGGTCCACGCCGGACTCGGTGAGCGCCTCGGCGACCAGTTCACCGGCGAAGGGTTCCATGCGGGGCAGCAGGCCCTTGCCGCGCACCAGGAGGGTGACCTGGGCGCCGAGCGCCCGGTAGGCGGTGGCCATCTCGGTGGCGACCACTCCCCCGCCGACCACCACGAGGCGGCCCGGCACGGACTGCGCGCTGGTGGCCTCGCGGCTGGTCCAGGGCCGTACGTCGGCCAGGCCGGGCAGCTCGGGCAGCCGGGCGCGGGTGCCGGTGGCCACGGCGACGGCGTGCCGGGCGGTCAGGGTGGTGACCTCGCCGTCGGGGCCGGTCACGGTCACCGTGCGCGGTCCGGCGAGCCGGCCGTGTCCGCGGTACAGGTCGGTGCCGGTGCCTTCGACCCAGGCGACCTGGCCGTCGTCCTTCCAGTGGGAGGTGACGTCGTTGCGGTGGGCGAGGACGGCGGGCGCGTCGAGATCGCCCTCGACGAGATGCCTGAGGCCGGGCACCTTGCGGGCGTCGGCGCGGGCGAGGGCCGGACGCAGCAGGGCCTTGCTGGGCATGCACGCCCAGTACGAGCATTCGCCGCCGACCAGTTCGCTCTCCACGATCGCGGTGGAGAGGCCGGCCGCGCGGGTGCGGTCGGCCACGTTCTCCCCCACGGGCCCGGCTCCGAGCACCACGACGTCGTACATCTGGGAATCCGTTTCCGTCATGGGGCCAGTCTGGTGGGTGGTGTGCGTGGTGGCCACACGGGGTACGCGCGGGGATGTGCCGGTGCGTTCACAGGTGCGCGACGATCCGTGTCCGTCCGTGCACGGGTGCGGGTGCCGCGGGCGCGCGGGTGGAATAGGCGACCGGTCCTGCGGTGTTCCCCGGACGATTTCCCCGACATCAGGAAGCAGGGATTCAGGTCATGACCAGCACTGTCGAACTGACCAAGGAGAACTTCGACCAGACGGTCACGGAGAACGAGTTCGTTCTGATCGACTTCTGGGCGTCGTGGTGCGGTCCGTGCCGCCAGTTCGCGCCGGTCTACGAGAAGGCCGCGCAGGACAACCCGGATCTGGTGTTCGCGAAGGTCGACACGGAGGCGCAGCCGGAGCTGGCCGCGGCCTTCGAGATCCGTTCGATCCCGACGCTGATGATCGTCCGTGACCAGGTCGCCGTGTTCGCGCAGCCGGGCGCGCTGCCCGAGGCCGCGCTGAAGGACGTGATCGGCCAGGCCCGGAATCTGGACATGGACGAGATCCGCAGGTCGGTCGCCGCCGAGCAGGCGAAGGCGCGGCAGAACAACCAGTAGGGTCCCGGGGCAGGGCCGCTCGGCCGGAGGTCAGCTGGAGTCGCGGTGCACCACCGCGGCTCCCAGCACCTTGTGGGTCTCGGGGGCGGCGCCGGGGTCGCGTACGGCACGGTCGACGAGTTCGGCGATGGCCCGGCCCGACGGCAGGTCGATATGGACCGTGCTGAGCCGGGGCCGCAGCAGCCGGCCCAGCATCAGATCGTCCGCGCCGATCAGGGCGGTGTCCTCCGGGACGTGGACGCCCTCGTCCTGGAGGGCGCGCATCAGCAGCATCGCGTACTCGTCGTTGTAGCCGAACACCGCGTCGAGGCGCAGTTCGGGCCAGCGCGCGGCGAGCCGGGCGGCGGACTCCTCCGTGTACCCGAGGGGCAGCGCCCGGGCCCGCGCGTCCGTGCCGTGCAGGGCGCGGCGCACCCCGTCGAGCCGGGGCCGGGAGAAGCCCTCAAGGCCGGGCTCCTCGGGGACGACCACACCGATCCGGCGCCGGCCGCGCGCGAGCAGATGGGCCCCCGCCGCGTGCCCGACCTCGTCGTGGTCCAGCAGCAGCGCGTGGGCGCCCTCGACGGACTCCGGGCCGAGGGTGACGACGGCTCGGGCGCCGGCCCGTTTCAGGATCGCGACCGCCTCCGGGCCGAGCCCCGCGTCGGGCACCAGGACGGCGACGGGGCGGAGTTCGGCCCAGGCGCGGGCGGCGTCGTCGCCGCTCAGGCCCAGCGTGCCGTACTGCACGACGGTGTAGTCCAGCCGGCTGAGCGCCCACTGGAGTTCATTGAGGAACTGGCTGTGGAGCGGTCCGATGGGGATGGTCGGCGAGGGCATCAGGACGATCCGGCTGTGCCCGGCGCGCAGACTGCGGGCCGCCGCGTGCGGGACATAGCCGAGTTCCTTGGCCGCCTCGTGGACCCGGCGGCGCGTGGGTTCGCTGATGCGGACGGCGCTGGTGTTGTTGAGTACGTACGAGACGGTCGCGCGCGAGACCCCGGCGAGCCGGGCCACATCGGCGCTCGTCGGCACGGAGCCTGCGGTGGGCGTGTTCGGTATCTGCACCATGACGTACGGCATCTTGGCAGAGGCCGGAGCCCGGGTTTCAGGCGGGATCGGGTTGTTTCCCCTTGGACTTTCTACGGGCGTAGGTGGGGGTCATCGGCGGGCAATACGGGCTCTGACGCCCTCCGTGGCGAGCATTTCCGGCACAAACGTGCTCGCTACGAACATGTTCACCACTGTGGAGACATGACAGAACGCCCCCGTTCCGCGCGTTGCCGCCGTGAACGGCCGCGTAGCCCCCGCTGACCAGGGAGGGCACCGTCACGGCGGCGGTCGCCGTGCTGCGCGCCGAGGGTCTGCCACCGGGGGCACCCTGAGGCGAGCGGCCGGAGCGGGTGCTGACGGCGTACGCCGAGCCGCTGTTACGACCATCAGGGCCGGGCCCGTTCCGCGCTCACCGTCCGGCCGGGCGGGCGGCGCCGCCGCGACCTGATCGCGACGCCGCCGGCGCTGCTCGCGGCAAACTGGGTGCCGTCGGCACCAGGCCACCCGGGGGCTGGTCCTGCTGGCCTGCTGCTGATGCGGGCGACGGCGACCTCGGCGCAGTACGCGGGGCCGGACGGGGCGGGGGCGTCAGGCGGCCGAGGCCGAGTGGGCTGCCCTGCGCGCCGCGCCGCGCGACGCCGCCGAGGGCGCCCGTCCGCGTACGGGCGTGCCGACCCGGTCCGTTCCTCGCCGGGACGCCCGGGGAGGGGATGCCGTGGGCGTTCCAGGCGCTGGTCACCGGCATCGAGGGGACGGACGTAACCCGGCTGGGCTGGGGGCGGGTGCGCTCCCTTGACCCGCTGGGCCGCTCTCGGCGCCGGGCCCTGCCGTCACGCCCCGCGACCGGGCCCCGGGTCACCAGGTCGGACCACGCCGTCTCCGAGCAATCACGCCCCGCGATCAGGCCCGGGTCAACAGACCGGATCCGCCCCGCACCCCCGCGCATCGCCCGCCCCCACGACCACCCTCGTCACCAGATCCGACCACGCCGTCTCCAAGCGCTCCACCGGCATCCCGCGCTGGCGGGTCAGGTGGTGGATCAGGCCGGGGTTGAGCTGGGCCATGAGGGCGTGGGCGAGGAGGTCGGCGTCGCCGTCGGGGACCGCCTGGCGCAGGAGCAGGACCACATGGCCGTGCAGCAGGCGGCGGGCCGGGACGGTGTAGCGGCGGTCCGGGCTCGTGGGCTCGGCGGCCAGTTGCAGATCGAGTTCGTCCTTCGTGCGGCGCAGCAGGGCGAGGCCGAAGGCGCGCAGCCGCTCCTCGGGCGGGGCGCCGGGGCCCAGCGGGGGCGGGCCGCTGAGGAAGGCGGCCTGGAACTTCTTCTCGGAGTGGTCCAGCAGTGCGGTCAGCAGTCCCGTGCGGTCACCGAAGCGGCGGAAGACGGTCCCTTTGCCGACCGAGGCCGCCGTGGCCACCGCTTCCATCGTGAGCCCGGCGGCGCCGTGCTTCTCCACCAGGAGAGCGGCGGCCTCCAGCAACCGGGCCCGGTTGCGCGCCGCGTCGGCGCGCAGACAGGGCGAGTCTTCGGCCGGCCCGAGCTGGAGGAGCGCGGCGTCGTCGGCGCGCTCCGGGGGCGGCCCGAGGGGCGGGATGGTCGCGGACATGTCGCCAGCGTAAAGCATCGGGAATGAAACTGGACCGTGGTCCGGTTAGAGTGCTACAACATAAACGGACCCCGGTCCGGATATTGCAGCAGTGTTTCCCCCGTGTTTCATCCCCCATGGAGATTCCCATGTCCGTTCAGTTCCTCGCGCTCGTCGGCAGCCTCCGCGCCGGCTCCCACAACCGCCAGCTCGCCGAGACCGCCGCGAAGCTGGCCCCGGCCGGTACGGACGTCCACGTGTACGAGGGCCTCGCCGAGATCCCGTTCTACAACGAGGACATCGACGTCGCGGGCAACGTCCCCGCCGCCGCCCAGAAGCTGCGCGACGCCGTCGCCGAGGCCGACGCCCTCCTGTTCTTCACTCCCGAGTACAACGGCACCATCCCGGCCGTTCTGAAGAACGCCATCGACTGGCTGTCCCGCCCCTACGGCGCCAGCGGCATCGGCGACAAGCCGGTCGCGGTGCTCGGTACCGCCTTCGGGCAGTACGGCGGCGTGTGGGCGCAGGACGAGGCCCGCAAGGCGGTCGGCATCGCGGGCGGCAAGGTGCTGGAGGATGTGAAGCTGTCCATCCCCGGCTCCGTCACCCGGTTCGCCGAGACCCACCCCGGCGACGACGCCGAGGTCGTGGCCCAGCTGACCGAGGTCATCGAGCGTGTGCACGGGCACGCGGGTGCGGCGGCTGCCGCGTAACTCCTCGCACCTGGCGCCCCACACGCCTCGCGCCTCGTACGTAGCACCTCCCGAACATCCGAAAGGGCCCGAGCGTCAGCGCTCCGGCCCTTTTCGACGTGCCGTCGACTCCGGCTGCCCGCCAGGGGCAGGGGGGATGACACCAGGCGGAGAGCGCCGCCACACTGGCGCTCCCGACATGACGGCCCATCATGCGCATGTGATACAGCCCACATCCCCACCATCGAACTTTCTCCCCGTCCCACCGTCCTGTCGCTGATCCAGTTCGACCACGACGGGAGGCACCATGTCGTCCCATCCACCGTCGGCCACGGCGGACGGCCCGCCCGACGCCGATGACCTCGGCGTGCACCCGGTCCCCCGGCTGGTCGGCCGGTCGGCCGAACTGGCCCTCTTCGACGAATTGCTGGGCCACGCCGCCACCCGGGGCACCGCGCGGATGCTGACCGGCGAGGCCGGGGTGGGCAAGAGCGCGCTGCTGGACGCGGCGGCGGCGCGGGCGGACGGGGCGGGCTTCCGGGTCCTGCGGGTGGTCGGCTCGCAGTTCGAGCAGAGCGTCAGCTTCTCGGTGCTCAATCAGCTGCTCCAGCCGCTGGCGGGCGAGATCGACGCGCTGCCCGAGCGGCAGGCGCAGACGCTCCGCGCGGTCCGCGGGCTGTCCGACGAGCAGCCCCCCGAACTGCTCGCCATCGCCAACGCCGTACAGGTGCTGCTGTCCCGCACCGCCCTGAACAGCGCCCCGCTGGCACTGGTCATCGACGACGTGGCCTGGCTGGACCGGCCCAGCGCGGCCGTGCTGGCGACGGTCGCGCGCTACGCCCGCAGCGACGCGATGGTGCTGCTGGCGGCGGCCCGCAATGGAGATGAATCGTTTCTGAGCAGTACCCGCGTCCCGCAGCACGAGGTACGGCCGCTGGACGAGGACGCCGCGAACGCGCTGGTGGCGGAGCGGTTCCCGGCGATGACACTCCGGGTCCGGCAGCGGCTGGTCACCGAGGCGGGCGGCAACCCCCTGGCCCTGCTGGAGCTGCCGGTCACCCTCAACGAGGCGCAGCAGACCGAGCGCGGGCCGCTGCCGACCGTGCTGCCGCTGTCCGAGCGGCTCAAGGAGATCTTCTCGGTACGGGTGGCCGCCCTGCCGGAGGCGACCCGCGAACTGCTGCTGCTCGCGGTGCTGGACGGCTCCGGCGATCTGCATGTCCTGGAGCGGGCGTCGAGCCGCACGGGCGGGCTGAGCGAGCTGGGCCCGGCGGAGCGCGCCGGGCTCGTGCAGGTCGACGCGCTGACGGGCCGTCTGGTCTTCCGGCATCCGCTCACCCGCTCGGCGGTCATGGAGTGGTCGACCAGCGCGGAGCGCCGGTGGGGGCATCTGGCGCTGGCGGCGGAGTTCCCGGAGGGGTCCGAGCACCGGGCCCGGCACCTGGCCGACGCGGCCGTCGGGCCGGACGACAAGGTGGCGTCCCTGCTGCACGAGGTCGCCTACAGCACCCTGCGGCGCGGTGACGCGGTCGGCGCCATCACCACCTTGCTGCGCGCGGCCGAACTGAGCAGCACCGGCACGCTCAAGGGCCGCCGGCTGGCCGAGGCGGCCTGCATGGGCGTCAACATCACCGGCGATCTGCGCAGTGTCCGCGCGCTGCTGGACAACGCGGCGCTCGCCGACCCGGTGGGCGCCGACTCGCTCGCCGCGGCCGTCGCCGCCGCCGGTCAGCTGCTCAACGGCGAGGGCGACGCGGACACCCCGCACAAGCTGCTGGTGAGCGCGCTCGACAACCATGTCGAGGAAGGCGGCGAGGACACCGACATCGTCACCGACGCCCTGCACGCGCTGCTGATGCTGTGCCACTTCGGCGGCCGGCCGGAGCTGTGGCAGTCGCTGGAGCGGACCATGGCACGGATCGGCCCGCTGTCCTGCGACACGCTGCTGCCCGTGGTGTTCGGCACGTTCGGCGATCCCGCGCACTGTCCGCCGGCCGTGCTGGACGACCTCGACCGGCGGATACCCGAGCTGTACCGGGAGACCGACCCGCGGAGCATCATCCGTACCGCCGTCGCCGCCTCGTACGTCGACCGGCTGCCGGGCTGCCGGGGCGCGCTGCGGCGGGTCATCGACGACGGCCGGGACGGCGGGGCGATCACCTCGGCGATCGAGGCGCTGTTCCTGCTGGGCAACGACGCGTTCAACACCGGGCAGTGGGACGACCTGCCGGAGGTCGTGGACGAGGGGCTGCGCTGGTGCACGGCGTACAGCTATCGCATGACGGCCCATGTGGGGCACTTCCTGCGCGGAATGCTGGCCGCCGCGCGGGGTGAGCAGCAGGAGGCACGGGACCTGGCCGACCGGCTGGTGTCCTGGGGCAACCCTCGGGGCCTGGGCGCGCTGCGGCGGTACGGCTCGCACATCCGGGCGCTGTCGGCGCTGGGCGGCGCGGACTTCGAGGCCGCCTACCGGCATCTGCGGTCGGTGGTCACGCCCGGCGAGCTGCCCCGGCATCAGGCGCACTCCCTGTGGCTGTTCTTCGACTTCACCGAGGCCGCGGCCCGCACCGGGCGGCCCGGCGAGGCCCTCGCGTACATCGCGGCGGTCAAGGAGACCGCGATCCCGTCGCTCTCGCCGCGGCTTGCGATGCTGACGGCGGCGGCCGAGGCGATGGCCGCGCCGGACACCATCGAGCACGAGCTGTTCGCGCGGGCCATCGACTCGCCCGGCGCCGAGCGCTGGCCGTTCGACTGGGCGCGGATCAGTCTGGCGTACGGGGAGCAGCTGCGCCGGGCGAAGGCTGCGGTGGCGGCCCGTACCCATCTGGACGCGGCGCTCGGCACGTTCCAGCGGCTGGGCGCCGAGCCGTGGAGCGCGCGGGCCGCGAGCGAGCTGCGCGCCACCGGGGTCGCCGTGAAGTCCGTGACGTCCGCGACATCCGGGTCCCCGGGCGCGGACCGGCTGGAGCTGCTCACTCCGCAGGAGCAGCAGGTCGCGCAGCTGGCCGCGACCGGGCTGACCAACAAGCAGATAGCGGCGCAGCTCTTCCTGTCGCCGCGTACGGTGGCGGCGCATCTGCGCAATGTGTTTCCGAAGCTGAATGTGACGTCCCGCGCGGGACTGCGGGACGCGCTGAGCGGGCAGTCGTAGCCGACGGCGCCGGGGGCCCGTGCGACGGGTGCGGCGGGTGCCGCGGGTGCGGCCGGCCCGTGCGGATGCCGGGCCGGCTGCGAGCCGGTCAGCTCCCGGCGGTGGCGGCCTGCTTGATCAGCTCGGCGACGGCCTCCGGTTGGGAGACGTAGATGGCGTGGCTGCCGGCGGCCTCGGTCACGGTGGCGCCCGCGCGCTCGGCCATCACCCGCTGGGCCGGCGGGGGGATCATCTTGTCGTCGGTGGCGACCAGGTACCAGCTCGGCCTGGTGTGCCAGGAGGCCTCGGAGACCGCGCCGTTGAGGGCGTCGAGGCCCCACGGCACCTGCGAGTCGGCGAGGAACTTGGCGTCCTCGGGGTCCAGGTCGGCGGCGAAGGACTCGGCGAACTTCTCGCGGTCCAGGAACAGATAGCCGTTCTGGGGCGGCAGGATCGGCGGGACGGGCGCCCCGGGGGGCGGGTCGGCGATCAGGGAGCCGACGGACTCGCCCTTGTCGGCGGCGAACGCGGCGATGTAGACGAGGGCCGCGACCTGGTTGTGCCGACCGGCCTCGGTGACCACGACACCTCCGTAGGAGTGGCCGACGAGCACCACGGGGCCCTCCTGGGCCTCGATGACCTGGTGGGTGGCCGCGACGTCGCCCGCGAGGGACTCGGTCGGGTTCTGCACGATGGTGACGTTGAAACCCTCGCGCGTGAGGATGCGGTGCACCCCCTGCCATCCGGAGCCGTCGACGAAGCCTCCATGGACGAGGACGATGTTCTGCACGGTGGACATTTCCATGGCTCCTTTTGCGGTGAACTTCTACGGTGAACCTGCAAGGGCAGGCAACAAACCAGGACGCGCCGAGTAGCGAGGCTTCGTCAAAATGACCTAGTTACGGGGACAAAATCGCCGACAGGCCGAGCGGGCTGTACGGCGGCTGAACAATAGCTCAAGAACTGGCAAAAAGGCTGGATTACGAGGGCACCCATCTAGCTGTCCTGCGGAATTCCCCTATCGGTGAGGGCAAAGGCGGACACCGCGGTGTTGCCGGTGATATCGCGCGGGCGAGTGCATAGGCCCAGCAACGCCCGTACGCACTGGTGGCCGCCTTGGTCAGACCACCGTCCGGCATAGGGGCGAGGGCCCGGGTCGTGGTGGTCACCACGCCGTGCACATTGAGGCTCCAGAGCCGCGCGGACGCCTTGATCCGCGCGAAAGGCGACGGCCCGTACCCCGGATTTCTCGATTTCCGCTGCGCCGGCCGCCGCCTTTCCACCGACTTCTCGTCGGAGAGCACCACATCGGCGCCCGCCGAGACTCTTCGTCATGGAATTGACCTGTGCCTTCAGCCCCGCCCACCGACGGGCACGGAGCCGAGCGGGGCGGCCCTGCCCCGTTGCCTGAGCGATGGGCGCCCCACCGAGCCGACCCGCCGGTGACCGTATTCCTGCGGGCCCCCGTCGGGCGGCAACACGCGGCCCCCATCCGCCGGACAGGCCCTACGCTGTGACCATGGACGATACGGCGATGGTCGGGCTCATGGGGCGGGTCACCGGCACGATCGGGCCCGGCCTTGTCGGTGAGGTGATCGTCCGGGTGCGGGGTGGGGCCGAGCATTTCCTGGCGTACGCGGCGACGGGTGCCGACCGGATCGAGCGGGGCACGGTGGTGACGGTGGTGGAGTATCTCCCGCCGCGCACGGTGTATGTCTCGGCCATGTACGGGAGTTGAGCGCCGGGCCGTTTCGCACCAGCGGGAACACAGCTGTGTCCCGAGCGGGCAACAGCGTCAACCACACGCTGTACAGGGCGCGTTGAGCGGTCTCACACTCCCCTTACATTCGGCGCCCTGGCCTGGGGCGCCACCCGGCACCTGGGGGGTGCTTTGCCGATGTTCGTCGGCTTGCTGGTGGGCGCGGCGTTCGCCGCCGTCCTCGTGTTGATCGGCGTGTTCAAACTGATGTGGCGGGTCGCCGAGCCCAATGAGGCACTCATCATCTCCGGCTCCAAGCACTCCGTGGAGGGCCTGGAGGAGGGCATGGGATTCCGTATCGTCACCGGGCGCGGCACGCTGGTGCTGCCCGGCGTGCAGGCGGTGCGCAAGCTCTCCCTCGACCTCAACCAGACGGAACTGCACGTCGACTGCGTGACGCACCAGGGCATTCCGCTGAAGGTGCGGGGCGTGGTCATCTTCAAGGTCGGCGACGACTTCGTGTCCATCGCGAACGCCGCCCGCCGCTTCCTGGACCAGCAGAAACTCATGGCGGAGCGGGTGCACACGGTGTTCGCCGGGCATCTGCGGGCCATCGTGGGCGGGCTGACCGTCGAGGACATGATCCGGGACCGGGAGAAGCTCACCGGACAGGCGCGGGCGGCCTGTGGCACGGAGATGGAGAAGCTGGGCCTGATCGTGGACTCGCTCCAGATCCATGAGATCGAGGACCCGACGGGATACATCAAGAACCTGTCCGCGCCGCACACCGCGGCCGTGCACCGGGACGCGCGCATCGCGCAGGCCGAGGCCGACCGGCTGGCCACCGAGGCCGAGCAGCTGGCGTTCGCGCGGATGGCCCAGGCGACCCGGGACAGCGAGATCCTCAAGGCCGGGTACCAGGCGGAGCAGGACAAGGCGTCCGCCAAGGCCAAGCAGGCCGGGCCGCTCGCGGAGGCCGCCGCCCGGCAGGAGGTCGTGGTCCAGGAGACCCGGGTCGCCGAACTGGTCGCCCAGCGGCGGGAGCAGCAGCTCCAGGCGGACATCCGCAAGCCCGCCGACGCCAAGGCCTACGAGCAGCGCACGCTCGCCGAGGCCGAGCGGGACGCCATGATCTCGGTGGCCGAGGCCCGTGCCAAGGAGACCCGCGCGTCCGGTGAGGCCGAGGCCGCCGCCGCGCAGGCCAAGGGGCTGGCCGAGGCGGCGGCGATGCGGGCCAAGGGTCTCGCCGAGGCCGAGGCGATCAAGGCGCGGGCCGCCGCGCTCGCCGAGAACCAGGAGGCCGTGGTCGCCCAGCAACTCGCCGAGAAGTGGCCGGAGATCGTGCAGGCGGGCGCGTCGGCGTTCGGCAACGTCGACAACATGGTCCTACTCAATGGCGCCGACGGCATGAGCGAACTCTTCGCCAAGGCACTGACCATGGGCGGTACGGGACTGGGGCTGGCCCGTCAGCTGCTCACCACCATGAACCAGGGCGGCCCGGCCACCCCCGCGAACGGCACGAGCGTCAACGGGAGTTCGCCGGTCGTGACCGTCGGGAAGAAGGTGCCCGTCGACGAGGCGTGACGTGCCTCGCGGGCGGCGGGGGCACCCCGAGGTCCACCGGATGGGCCCTAGGGTGCCTCTGTGACTGCCTACACCGATGAGAACGCACCCGGCCGCTCCGGGCCCTCCGCCACGGTCGAGGCCGACCCGCGTGCGATCGGCCGGGTACGGACCGAGTACGCGCCCGAGTACGACGGTGATCCCGATCCCGGCGAGATCGTGTGGACCTGGGTGCCCTACGAGGAGAACGACGGGCGCGGCAAGGACCGGCCCGTGCTGGTCGTCGCCCGTGAGCCGGGCGGGAGCTTTCTCGCCGTGCAGCTGTCCAGCAAGCGGCACGACAGCGCGCGGGACTGGGTGCCGATCGGGAGTGGGCCGTGGGACCGGTCGGGGCGGGAGTCCTGGGTGGACGTGGACCGGGTGCTGCGGCTCTTCGAGGCGGGGATGCGCCGGGAGGCGTGCGCGCTGGACCGGATGCGGTTCAACTCCGTACGGCGGCGGTTGCAGGAGCGGTACGGGTGGGAGTGAGTCCTCTTTCCGGTGCGGGCAGGGGGGCCGGTCGCACGCACGCGCGCGCGGAGCCGTACCAGGTCACCGCCCGGCGCCCCAGAGGGAGGCTCCCTCCCTCAGGGCGAGGGCGCGCGGACGGGCGCTCATGGCACCACCCCCGTGGACGCCATGCGCGCACCGCCCGCGGCCGGTCCGACTCCCCCGTCGCTCCCCCGTCACTCCCCCGTCGTGCTCATGTGCCGATCCTGAGCGATGCTGGTGGAGCGGTGCAACGGAGTTTCCCGTGCCGGGAAGGGTGGCCCGACCCAGGGTCACCGGGACCGTACGTCCCCTACGCACCCTTGTGCGACGCGCCGGAAAGGTTTTGGGTGGGACGGGCGTGCGGCCCCGGACCCACCCGGTCCGTGGGTGGCGGCATGGTGGCATCTCAGGAGGATCACCACATGTCCGATTCGGTTAGTGACTGTACGGAAATCAGCACCGCCGTCACGGAAGCCGAGGTCGAGGCGCTGGTCCGCGGTATCTGTTTCAAGACCGGACCGCCCCGTACCGTCGGTGTGGAAGTGGAATGGCTCGTCCATGAGCTGCGCTCGCCGTGGCTCCCCGTGACACCCGAACGACTCGAAGCGGCCTACGCCGCTCTGCGGCCCCTGCCTCTCAGGTCGGCGCTCACCGTCGAACCCGGCGGCCAGCTGGAGCTCAGCTCCCCGCCCGCCGCCTCCCTGATGGAGTGCATCGGTACCGTATCCGCCGACCTGGACACCGTCCGCGCCGCACTGCGCGCCGACGGTCTGAAGCTGACCGGTTTCGGCAGCGACCCCTGGCATCCCCCGCGGCGCTTTCTGCGTGAGCCCCGCTACGACGCCATGGAGACCTGTCTGGACCGCACCGGCCCTGCGGGCCGCGCCATGATGTGCACCTCGGCGTCGGTGCAGGTCTGTCTGGACGCCGGGTACGAGGAGCCGGGCCCACTGGGCCTGGGGCGGCGCTGGTGGCTGGCGCACCAGCTGGGCGCGGTCCTGGTGGCCGCGTTCGCGCACTCCCCGCTGACCGGCCGCGTCCCCACGGGCTGGCGGTCGACCCGGCAGCGGCTGTGGATGGAGATCGGCGCCGGGCGCGCGGGCGCCCCGACGCTGGACGGCGACCCACGGACCGCCTGGGCCCGGCATGTGCTGGACGCCCCGGTGATGTGCGTCCGCCGCGACAGCGGCCCGTGGGAGGTGCCACGGGGGCTGTCCTTCCGGGAGTGGACCCGGGCGGCGGCGCCGCCGACCCGCGGCGACCTCGACTACCACATCTCGACGCTGTTCCCGCCGGTCAGGCCGCGTGGCCATCTGGAACTGCGGATGATCGACGCGCAGCCCGGCGACGACGGCTGGCAGGTGCCGCTGGCGCTGACGACGGCCCTGTTCGACGACCCGGCGGCGGCCGAGACCGCGTACCGGGCGGTGAAGCCGCTGGCGGAGCGGGCGCTGGCGCTGCCCGCGCCGCACAATCCGCTGTGGACCGCCGCCGCCCGCGAGGCGCTCGGCGATCCCGAGCTGCACGAGGCGGCCCGGATCTGCTTCGCGGCGGCGATCGAGGCGCTGCCCCGGCTGGGGGCCACCGACGCCATCGTCGACGCCGTACGGGCGTACCAGGACCGCTATGTCGTACCGGGCCGGACACCGGCCGATGAGCTGCTCGACCGGACGGGCGGCGCGGACGGCGGCCCTCACGGGGAGGACATCCGATCATGACCGAAGCCGCCATCGACCTGGACTTCGACGGGGAGGCGTTCCGCGAGCGGGCGCTGGCCTCCCTGCTCACCGCGCGGGACCGCACGACCCTGCTGACCACCTGTGTGGCGGAACCCGAGCTGACCGCACAGCACTCCCCGCTGATGTCGCCGCTGGTGTGGGACCTGGCGCACATCGGCAACCAGGAGGAGCTGTGGCTGCTGCGGGCGGTGGCCGGGCAGGACGCCCTCCGCCCCGAGATCGACGGGCTGTACGACGCCTTCGAGCATCCGCGGGCCGCGCGGCCGTCGCTGCCGCTGCTGTCGCCCGAGGAGGCCCGGCGCTATGCGGCCGAGGTGCGCGGGCGGGCGCTGGACGTGCTGGAGTCGGCCGCGTTCCATGGCACGACCCGGCTGACCGAGGCCGGTTTCGCGTTCGGGATGATCGCGCAGCACGAGCAGCAGCACGACGAGACCATGCTGATCACCCACCAACTGCGCAAGGGCCCACCGGCACTGATCGCCCCCGACCCCGGGCCCGCGCCGCTGCTGACCGGCCCGGCCGAGGTCCTGATACCCGGCGGCCCGTTCACCATGGGCACCTCGGGCGAGCCCTGGGCGCTGGACAACGAACAGCCCGCGCACCAGCGGGAGGTGGCGGCCTTCCACCTCGACACCACGCCGGTCACCAACGGCGCCTACCTGCGTTTCATCGAGGACGGCGGCTACGGCGACCCGCGCTGGTGGACACCGCAGGGCTGGGCGCACATCCAGCGGCACGGCATCGACGCCCCGCTGTTCTGGCGGCGGGACGCCGGGCAGTGGCTGCGCCGCCGCTTCGGGGTCGTCGAGCCGGTGCCGCCGGACGAGCCGGTGGTGCATGTGTGCTGGTACGAGGCCGACGCCTACGCCCGTTGGGCCGGGCGGCGGCTGCCCACCGAGGCCGAGTGGGAGAAGGCTGCCCGGCACGATCCGGCGACCGGCGGCTCCATGCGCTACCCGTGGGGCGACGCCGACCCGGGCCCCGAGCACGCCAACCTGGGGCAGCGCCATCTGCGTCCGGCACCGGCGGGCAGCTATCCGGCCGGGGAGTCTCCGTACGGGGTGCGGCAGCTGATCGGGGACGTGTGGGAGTGGACGGCGAGCGACTTCCTGCCGTACCCGGGGTTCACGGCGTTCCCGTACAAGGAGTACTCCGAGGTGTTCTTCGGGCCGGATCACAAGGTGCTGCGGGGCGGGTCGTTCGCGGTGGACCCGGTGGCCTGCCGGGGCACGTTCCGCAACTGGGACTATCCGGTGCGGCGGCAGATCTTCGCCGGGTTCCGCACCGCCCGCTCGGGGGCGCTCTGATGTGCCGTCATCTGGCCTATCTGGGCCCCGCCGAGCCACTGGGCGCGCTGCTGACCGAGCCGCCGCACAGTCTGCTGCGCCAGTCGTGGGAGCCGCGCCGCCAGCGGTACGGCACGGTCAACGCCGACGGTTTCGGGGTCGGCTGGTACGCGGAGGGCGACCCGGTGCCGGCCCGCTACCGCCGGGCGGGGCCGATCTGGGCGGATGTGTCGTTCCCGGATCTGGCCCGGGTGGTGCGCACCACCGCGCTGCTCGGCGCCGTGCGGGACGCGACGGTGCCGGGTGCCGACGGGGAGGCCGCGGCGGCGCCGTTCGCCGCCGGGCGCTGGCTGTTCAGCCACAACGGCTCGGTCGCGGGCTGGCCCGACGCGCTCGCCCCGCTGGCCCGCGAGCTGCCGCCGGTGGCGCTGCTGTCGCTGGCGGCGCGCACCGACTCGGCGTTCGTGTGGGCGCTGGTCCTCGACCGGCTGCGGGCCGGGCAGGAGATGGGCGCGGCGCTGGCGTGGGCGGTGGCCGCGGTCGCGGCGGCGGCCCCGGCGTCCCGGCTGAATCTGCTGCTCACCGACGGCACGGCGATCGCCGCGACCGCGTGGGGCGACTCCCTGTGGTACCTGTCCCGCTCCGGCCGGGGCACGGTCGTTGCCTCGGAGCCGTACGACGACGATCCGCGCTGGCGGGAGGTCCCCGACCGGACGCTGCTCGTCGCACGCCACGCCGATGTGCTGCTCACCCCGCTGACCGAGCCGGGCCCGGACGGCGCAGGTTCGGCATCCTCCCCCTCGATCGACGCCGGTCGGGCGGGGGGACCCTCATCCCGCAAGGAGTCCCGCACGTGAGTCCGTACTCTGTCACCCGCAGCCTGCCCGAGGGGGCCACGGGCGCCGCCCTGCGCGCGGACGTCCTGCACGGCCTCACGGGCAGCCCCAAGACGCTGCCGCCGAAGTGGTTCTACGACGCCCGCGGCAGCGAACTGTTCGAAGAGATCACCGAGTTGCCCGAGTACTATCCGACGCGCGCCGAGCGGGAGATCCTGCTGGCCCGCTCCGGTGAGATCGCGGCGGCGGCCGGTGCCCGCACCCTGGTCGAGCTGGGCTCGGGCTCCTCGGAGAAGACCCGGATCCTCCTCGACGCCCTGACCGGACTGCGGCTGTATGTGCCGGTCGATGTCAGCGAGAGCGCCCTGACGCGGGCGGGGCGCGCGCTGGTCGCCGAGCGGCCGGGGCTGGACGTCCACGCGCTGATCGCCGACTTCACCGCGGCGCTGACCCTGCCCGAGACGCCGGGGCCGCGGCTGGTGGCGTTCCTCGGCGGCACCATCGGCAATCTGCTGCCCGCCGAGCGCGCGGTGTTCCTGGCGTCGGTCCGCGCGCTGCTCTCCCCCGGTGACGCCCTGCTGCTGGGCACGGACCTGGTGAAGGACGAGGGTGTCCTGGTCCGGGCCTACGACGACGCGGCCGGGGTGACGGCCGCGTTCAACAAGAACGTCCTGTCCGTCGTCAACCGCGAACTGGGCGCCGACTTCGATCCCGGCGCCTACGACCATGTGGCCCTGTGGGACCGCGCCAACGAATGGATCGAGATGCGGCTGCGTGCCCGCACCGCGCAGACCGTGAAGCTCCCCGCGCTGGACCTCGCCGTGGACTTCGCGGCCGGGGAGGAGCTGCGTACGGAGGTGTCGGCCAAGTTCCGTGAGCAAGGTGTGCGCGCGGAACTGGCCGCCGCCGGGCTGGACCTGACCCACTGGTGGACGGACGAGGAGGGCCGCTTCGCGCTGTCGCTGAGCGTGGCGCGCTGATCCGGCGGGACCCAGGGGACGGCGTGGTCGGCCGGCCCCCGGGTCCCGCATCGTCCCTAGGTCGTCATCGCGAGGACGTCATCCCGGCATCGTCATCCCGAGGTCGGTGACAGTGTCTCCGTGATCTGGTTCGACGCCTCCTTGGCCGCTTCCTCCGGGTCGGTGCCGGTGAGGACCTTGGTCATGTACGTCTTGATGGGGTTGTCCGCCTCGACCTTGGCCCAGTCGGGGGTACTGGGGGTCGCGCGGCCCTGGGCGGCGCCCTCGGCCATGGCGGCGGCGCCCTCCTCGCCGGACAGGGCGTCGGCCAGGTTGGCCTTGTTGGGGACGTAGTTCATGGTCAGGGCGAGGTCGGTGTTCCACTTGGCCCCGGCCAGCTCCTCGATGACCGTGATCGCGCCGTCCCGCTGGTCGGTGTAGCGCGGGATGATGAGGTCGGAGCCGCCGGTGAACACCGCGCCCGGCTTCTCGGCCGTCTTCCCCGGCACCGGGAAGTAGCCCAGCTTGCCCTTGAGTTCGGGGTTGCTGTCGAGGACGGCCTGTGCGCTGCCCGGCACGGCGATGATCTGGGCGACCTCGCCCTCGGCGAACACATCGGTGAGCGGCGGGGTCTGCTCGTCGGCGTCGGCGGGCCCGGCGCCGAGTTCCTGCAACTGCCCGTAGAACTCCATGCCGGCCAGCGCTTCCTCGGTGTCCAGTGAGCCCTCCCAGACGGCGCCGTTCTCCACGGCGAGGTCGCCGCCCTCGTCCCAGATGAACCCGGCGAGCGTGTACCAGTCCTGTCCGGCGAGGTAGATGCCCTGGTTGCCGTCGGTGTTGAGGGCCTCGGTCGCCGTGAGCCACTCCTCGCGGTCCTTGGGCACCTCGGTGATGCCGGCCGCCTCGAAGAGGTCGGTGCGGTAGATGACGACCCGGTTGGCGGCGTACCAGGGGATGCCGTACTGGTGCGAGCGCAGTTGGCCGGGTTCGGCGAGACCGGGCAGCCAGTCCTTGCTGCCCCAGTCGCGCACCGACTCCAGGGTCAGGTCCAGCAGCCGTCCCCCGTCGACGTACTGCGGGACCTGGGTGTTGCCGACCTCGATGACATCGGGCCCCTCGGTGGCGTCGGTACCGGCCTCCAGCGCCGCCTCCACCTTGGGTCCGATGCCGGTCCACTGCTGGATCTGGATGTCGAGGTCGAGGTCGGTGTGCCGGCTCTCGAAGTCCTCGGTGAAGCGGTCCAGGAATTCCTGTGACGCGCTGTCCTTCATCAGCCATACGGTCACGGTGCTGCGGTCCGAGCCGGAGCCGGGCAGCAGACCGCAGCCGCTCACCAGGGAGGCGGATACGCACACGATGGCCAGAAGGCGACGTCTCACGGGGGTCGTTCCTGTTCTGTCTGACACACAGGGAGATAAGACCCGACGTGGGGGGACGAGCACGGGCTCGTACGGGTGTGGATGGATTTTGGTATGGACCAATGCCGAGGTCAAGGGGCCTTTGGTATCGATCCGATGTCTCGCGCTACGCCCCAGCGTGGGGGACCGTGGAGTGACGCGTGACACACCCGTCACGGCGTCCATCATGCCGAGAGGAGCACCCCCATGTCGGACCACACCTACCGGGTCACGGAGATCGTCGGCAGCTCGCACGAAGGCGTGGACCAGGCTATCCGCAATGGTGTCGCACGTGCAGGGCAAACCCTGCGCAATCTGCACTGGTTCGAGGTGACCCAGGTCAGGGGTCAGATCGAGGACGGGCGGATCGAGCACTGGCAGGTCGGTCTGAAGGTCGGTTTCCGGCTGGAGGAGACCGACTGAGCGGGCTCGGACACCGGGTGGACCACGGCCCGCCCCCGCTACCCGCCACCCCACCGCCCTCCCCTCAGGTCCGGCCCTCGCGCTCCTGCGCCGCGTCCAGCTCGGCGGAAGGGGCGCTCCAGCGTGCCCGCACCACCCGGAAACCGGCGCGTTCGGCGGCGTCGCAGACCAGTTCGTCGTCGTCCACCAGCATCCGCACCTCGCGGTTCCGGGCGAGGCGGCGCAGGATCTCCAGCTTGGTGACCCGGGCGGGCCGCCGGTCACCGGTGCGCCGCATGTGCACCCGGCCCTCGGGCAGCCCGTGCGCGGTCAGCCAGGCGAGGGTGTCCCGTCGGCAGCGCTCCGGCCGCCCGGTCAGATACACCACCTCGCACTCCTCGGTGCTCGCCGCCACCAGCGCGACCCCCTCGGCGATCGGCGGGTCCTGCGGCGCGGCGGCGAAGAACGCGTCCCATTGACGTCCTCCCCCTCGTGAACGAGGGGGATTCCCTCCCTGGCGTCCGCTGTAACAGCTCGCCTTGAGTCGGGTTCCTGTTTCATCGGGTCCTGCCTTCCGCTAGGCGGAGGGTCTTACGGTCCCTCCGCAGGCGTTTTGGCTCTCCGCACGTCCTGCGGCGAGCACGATGCGGGCCGCGTTCACGTCCCGGTCGTGGGTGGTCTGGCACGCCTCGCACGTCCATGTGCGGACGTTGAGGGGTTTGGGTCCGTCGATGACGAAGCACACCGAGCAGGTCTGCGAAGACGGCAGCCAGCGGTCGACCTCGGCGAAGATGCGCCCATAGCGGGCAGCCTTGTACTCCAACATGGCCGTGAACTGGGCCCATCCGGCGTCGTGGACGGACTTCGCGAGCCGGGTGCGGGCGAGACCCTTCACCGCGAGGTCCTCGACGTACACCGCTTGGTTTTCGCGGATGAGTGTCGTGGACAGCTTGTGGTGGTGGTCCCGCCGTGTATCGGCGACGCGGGCGTGCAGCCGCGCCACGCGGGCGACGGCCTTCTTGCGGTTGCTGCTGCCCTTCGCCTTCCGGGAGAGGGCCTGCTGTGCCTTGCGGAGACGCCGCTCGGCACGACGCAGGAACCTCGGGGAAGCGACCTTCCGGCCGTCGGACAGGACCGCAAAGTGCGTCAGCCCCAGGTCTATGCCGATCTCGCCCGTCGTCTCCGGCAGGATCTCCGACGGGTCGGTCTGCACGACGAAGCTCGCGAAGTAGCGGCCCGCCGCATCCTTGATGACGGTGGCCGAGGTGGGGTCGGAGGGCAACTCGCGAGACCAGCGGACGGGGATCTCGCCGACCTTGGCCAGGTACAGGCGACCGTTCGGCCGGATCGAGAACCCGTTGCGGGTGAGGCGGATCGCGTGGCGGTTGTCCTTGCGGGACCGGAACCGGGGCGCAGCGACCTTCGGGCCCTTGCGTCGTCCGGTGACCGAGGCGAAGAAGTTCCGGTAGGCGGTGTGCAGGTCGGCGAGCGCCTGCACCAGCACCACGGATGACACCTCGGCGAGCCAGGCCCGTTCGGGGGTCTGCTTCGCGGCGGTGATGACCTGCTTCTGGAGGTCGGTGTCCTTGATGTACGGCAGCCCGGCGGCATGGGCTTCCTGCCGTGCGCGAAGGGCGTCGTTCAAGACGACCCGCGCGCACCCGAACGCCTTCGCGAGTTCCTGCCGCTGTCCGGCTGTGGGGTGCAGCCGGAAGTTGTAGCGCAACTGCACCCCGCATCCCCTTATCGAGTAGCTGACCTACTGCAAGCGTAGCAGTAGACGACCTATCGCATGCGGATACCGTGAACCCATGGACATCCCCGGCTACCTGACCACCGAGCAAGCCGCCGAACGCCTCGGCATCAATCCGCAGAGCGTCTACAACCTCGCCAACCGCGCCCCCGACTTCCCCGAGCCCGTCAAGGTGGGCCGCGCCTCGCTCTGGCCGATCGAAGGCATTGACGCATGGCGCGCCGCCCACCCTGCCCGAAGAGCGCGCCCCGAATCCGGGCTTACCCCGCCCTGAAGGACGGGGCCTGCGCCGTTTACCCATGGTCACGCCCGCCAGCGTAGACAAGCGCGGCGAGAGCGGGGTACGAGTGCCCCTCCGGGGGGACGGGCAACAGACCCAGGATCGGGACCAACCGGCGATGGACCGCGACCCCTCACCCACCCAGCCACCCAGCCACCCAGCCAGGGAATGCCCCCGTCCCCCAGGCGTTGAACCCCATGTGACCCCAGCGATCGCCGATATCCCGTTCTCCGTGCTCGACCGGTCCCGTACCCGGGAGGGGCGGCCGGGGCCGGAGGCGTTGCGGGACACGGTGCGGTTCGCGCGGGAGGTGGAGCGGCTCGGCTATCACCGGTTCTGGGTGTCGGAGCATCACGGCGTGCCCGGCGTCGCCGGTTCGGCGCCGACCGTGCTGGCCGCCGCCGTGGCCGCCGCCACCGGGAGGGTCCGGGTCGGCACGGGCGGGGTGATGCTCCCCAATCATCAGCCGCTGGTCGTCGCCGAGCAGTTCGGGGTGCTGGAGTCGCTGTTCCCGGGCCGGATCGACATGGGCCTGGGGCGTTCGGTGGGCTTCACCGACGGGGTGCGCAGGGCGCTGGGCCGGGACAAGGGCGTGGCGGAGGACTTCGAGGGCCAACTGGCCGAGCTGCTGGGCTGGTTCCGGGGCACCTCGCCGACCGGGGTGCACGCCCGCCCGTCGGATGGCCTGACCGTGCCGCCCTTCGTGCTGGCGATGGGCGAGGGCGCGGCCATCGCCGCCCGCGCGGGCCTGCCCATGGTCATCGGCGACCTCCGCGACCCGGAGCGGATGCAGCGCGGGATCGATCAGTACCGCGCCCTGTTCCGCCCCTCGGAGTGGGCGAGTGAGCCGTACGTCGTCGTCTCCGGCACGATCGCGGTGGCCGCGTCCGAGGAGGCGGCCCGGCGGCTGCTGATCCCGGAGGCGTGGTCGATGGCGTACTCGCGCACCCATGGCACCTTCCCGCCGCTGCCGCCCGCCGAGCGGGTCGAGGCGCTGCGGATGACCGAGCGGGAGCGCGGCTTCTACGAGTCCGGGCTGACCGGCCGGCTCGTGGGCACCGAGGAGCAGGTCACCCACGAGCTGGAGACGGTCCTGAAGGCGACGGGGGCGGACGAGGTGCTGGTGACGACCAGTACGTACGACCGTGACGCGCTGCTGGACTCCTACCGGCGGCTGGCACGGATCACCCGCCGCCACCCGTCACAGCCATCGTAGCCGTCACAGTGACGCGGGCTGTTCCGCCTGTACCTCCAGCGCCCCGTCCACCGCGTCGACCCGGGCCCGGTCGCCCGCGTTCAGCCGGCCCGACAGCAGCATGTCGGCGAGGCGGTCGTCGACCTCGCGCTGGATGGTGCGGCGCAGCGGGCGGGCGCCGAAGTCGGGCTGGTAGCCGAGGTTGGCGAGGAGGTCGGCCGCCGTGTCGGTGATCTCCAGGTCCACCTCCTGGGCGCGCAGCCGGCGCCGGGTGTGGTCGAGGAGGAGTTCCACGATCTGGCGCAGCTGGACGCGGTCCAGGCCCCGGAAGACGATGATCTCGTCGATGCGGTTGAGGAACTCGGGCCGGAAGTAGTCGTTCAGGACCGGTAGCACCTGTTCGCGCATCAGGTCGTAGTCCTCGACCCCGGCGGACAGGATCCGGTCGGCGCCGATGTTCGACGTCATGATGACGACGGTGTTCTTGAAGTCGATCGTGCGGCCCTGGGAATCGGTGAGCCGCCCGTCGTCCAGGATCTGGAGCAGGGCGTTGAAGACGTCCGGGTGCGCCTTCTCCACCTCGTCGAAGAGCACCACGGAGTACGGCTGCCTGCGCACCGCCTCGGTGAGCTGGCCGGCCTCCTCGTGGCCGATGTATCCGGGCGGGGCGCCGACCAGCCGGGAGACGGTGTGCCGCTCCTGGAACTCGCTCATGTCCAGGCGGATCATCCGGTGCTCGTCGCCGAAGAGGGCGGCGGCGAGCGCGCGGGCCAGTTCGGTCTTGCCGACGCCGGTCGGGCCGAGGAACAGGAAGCTGCCGACGGGCCGGTCGGGGTCGCTCATGCCGGCGCGGGCGCGGCGCACGGCACGGGCGACGGCGGTGATGGCCTCGTCCTGGCCGACGACGCGTTCGTGGAGGTGCTCCTCCAGCTTCATCAGCCGCTCGCGCTCCTCCTCGGTGAGCTGGGCGACCGGGATGCCGGTGGAGCGGGCGACGACCTCGGCGATGTCGTCGGCGGTGACCTTCGGGGTGTGCTCCTCGGCGGCGTCCGCGTCGGCGAGCCGGCCCTCGGCCTCCTTGATCCGGTCGCGCAGTTCCCTGGCCCGCTCGTACTCCTCGTCGGCGACCGCCTGGTCCTTCTCCCGGCCCAGGGCGGCGATGGTGTCCTCGATGTCGCGGGTGTCGGCCAGCGGGGTCTTGGCACGCAGCCGGACCCGGGCGGCGGCCTGGTCCATCAGGTCGATCGCCTTGTCGGGCAGGAAACGGGAGGTGATGTACCGGTCGGACAGTTCGGCGGCGGCGACCACCGCCTCGTCGGTGATCCGGACCTGGTGGTGGGCCTCGTAGCGGTCGCGCAGCCCGCGCAGGATCTCGATGGTGTCGTCCACGGACGGCTCGCCGACCAGGATGGGCGCGAAGCGGCGCTCCAGGGCGGCGTCCTTCTCGATGTGCTTGCGGTACTCGTCGACCGTGGTCGCGCCGATGAGGTGCAGTTCGCCCCGGGCGAGGGCGGGCTTGAGCATGTTGCCCGCGTCCATGGCGCCCTCGCCGCCGCTGCCCGCGCCGACGACGGTGTGCATCTCGTCCAGGAAGAGGATCAGTTCCTCGCCGTGCTCGCGGACCTCTTCGAGGAGCTTCTTCATGCGCTCCTCGAACTCGCCCCGGTACTTGGTCCCGGCCACCATCCCGGGCAGGTCCAGGGAGACCAGCCGCTTGCCCGCGAGGGTGCGCGGCACGTCGCCGGTGACGATCCGCTGGGCGATGCCCTCCACGATGGCGGTCTTGCCGACGCCGGGGTCGCCGATCAGCACGGGGTTGTTCTTGCTGCGCCGGGAGAGCACCTCGATGGTCTGCTCGACCTCGTCGTCCCGCCCGATCACCGGGTCCAGGCGCCCGGCGCGGGCGTCCTCGGTGAGATCACGCCCGAACTCGTCGATGGTCGGCGTGCTGCTGGGCCGCTGCCGCTCGGCTGCGGTGTGCTCCCCGGCCGGCATCCGGGCGGCCTCCCAGCCGCTGTCGGCGAGCGCCTGCCCGGCGGCGGACTCGGGGTTCGCGGCGAGGGCGCGCAGCAGGTGTTCGGGGCCGATGTAGGAGACGCCGTCGGCGCGGGAGATCCGGTAGGCGTCGAGCAGGGCGCGTTTGGCGGCCGGGGTGAGAGCGGCCGGCTCGGTCTTCTCGCCGCCTGCGGTGTGGGCGGCGAGCCGGGCGCGGATCCGGTCGGGGTCGGCCCCGGCGTCGCTCAGCAGCCGCCGGGTGGCGTCCTGCTCGGTGGCGGCGGCCAGCAGATGGCGGGCGTCGAGATCCTCGCTGCCCTCGGCGGCGGCGATGTCCCGGGCCTGTGCCACCAGCTCACGGGCCCGCTCGGAGAGCAGGCTGCCGATATCGACGCTCTGCGGCCTGCGGGCCGGTGCCGGCGGCCCGCCCTGTCCGCCCGGCCCGCCGAAGAAGCGGGACATCAGCTCGTCGAACTCCTCGAAAGGACTGCGGCCGAAGCCGAAACCGGGAGTAGTCATGATGGACGGGTCCTCCGTACGTCGCCGGGCATCCCCGCCTACCAACGTCGCACAGCCCGCCGGGGCCCGCACCCGCGCGGGGTTACCGGGGGTGACCTGCGCGACCGCCCGCCCCGCCCCGCGCGGGGACCGGGAGCACGATCGCCGGGGCGTGGAGGTGAACATCCCGCGCGATGTGGTCGCGTTCGTCAACGGTCACCGGTCCGTCCAGCGCACGGCGGACGCGGTACGGCGGCCCGGTGCCGGGCCCGGTCGTGATCCCGGAGTGGGGAACGGCCCGCCGTGCTCCTCGACCGCTCCGGGGGGCGGGCGGGTCGACGCCGCTCGGTCGTACGGCCGTTTGTCCGGTCGGTCAACTGGCCTCGGCCACACGGTCATTCGGCCGTCGGGGGCGCCCGGCCGTCCCGACCCGATCACTGAATCGCTCGCTCACTCACTCACTCGGTCGCTCACCAGTTCCGCTTCCGCCCGCCTCCCCTCCGCCTCCGCCCCGGTGCGCTGGGACACCAGGGTCGCGTGCGGCCAGTCCGGCTCGCCGACCCGGCCCGGCTGGGCGGCGTGGGCCAGGGTGCGGCGGTCGGGGTGGGTGCCGGGGGCGATGAGGGGGCGTACGTCGACCTCGGCGAGCAGGCCCCGGGCGCACACCACCCGCCAGACGGAGGTGACCAGGGAGTCCTCGCCGATGAAGGCGGGGGTGGTGCTGGCCGGGCCGTCGGTGAGCCGGTAGTGCAGCCGGACCGGCTGGACGGGGACCCGGGCGTCGAGGGCGGCCTGGAAGGCGGCCCGGCGGAAGGTGCCCTGGGCCCGGCCGCACCAGGTGCTGCCCTCGGGGAAGACACCGACGGCGCCGCCCTGCCGCATGACGTCGGCGAGCGCGGCGACGGTCCGCGGCAGGGCCCTGATGCGGTCACGGTCGATGAAGAGGGTGCCGCCCCGCGCGGCGAGCGCGCCCGCGACGGGCCAGCGCCGGATCTCGGTCTTGGCGAGCATCCGGGCGGGGCGCACGGCGGCGAGGAGCGGGATGTCGAGCCAGGAGATGTGGTTGGCGACGATGAGCAGGCCGCCCGTCGCGGGGGCGGACCCGGTGACGGTGAGCCGGACCCCGGCGGCGCGGACCACGGTCCGGCACCACCAGCGGATCGTCCCGGCGGGCATCCGGCGTCCCAGCGGCAGCGCGAGACAGGCCGCGGCCACCAGCGCCAGGACCGCCGTGAACCGCAGCACGGCCCGGGGCAGACCCGCCGCACGCCCCACCGCGTCGATGCACGCGGCGGGGGTGCACGGCGCACTCGGCTGCCAGACGCTCATCGCGTTCATCAGGCCGGGACGAGCGAGAGGAAGTGCTTGAGGTAGCGCGGGTTGACCCGGCGCATGGACAGCAGGACGTAGAGGTCGGCGACGCCGAAGTCGGGGTCGTGGGCGGGCTCGCCGCAGACCCAGGCGCCGAGCCGGAGGTAGCCGCGCAGCAGCGGGGGCAGTTCGGTGCGCCCGGCCGGGCGGGTGACGCCCTCTGCGCTCCAGGGCAGCAGCGGGCGCACCCGGTACTCCTCGGGGGCGAGGTGCTTGCCCTGGACGCGGTCCCAGGTGGCGGCGGCGAGCGTACCGCCGTCGGCGAGCGGGACCGAGCAGCAGCCGGCGAGCCATTCGTGGCCGCCGGCGACCATGTAGCGCGCGATCCCGGCCCAGATCAGGCCGATGACGGTGCCGTCGCGGTGGTCGGGGTGGACGCAGGAGCGGCCGACCTCCACCAGGCCGGGGCGGATCGGGTCGAGTCCGGTGAGGTCGAACTCGCCCTCGGAGTAGTGCCGTCCGGCGATCGCGGCCCGGTCGGGCGGCAGCAGCCGGTAGGTGCCGACGACCTCGCCGCTGATGGTGTCGCGGACGAGCAGGTGGTCGCAGTACGCGTCGAAGGCGTCGATGTCGAGGCCGGGCTGCGGGCTGGACAGCAAGGCGCCCATCTCGCCGGCGAAGACGTCGTGGCGCAGCTTCTGGGCGGCGCGGACGTCGGCCTCGTCGCGGGCGAGGGTGACGGTGTACCGCGTGGGTGCCGCCGGCTGTGGCGGTCGGTCGAGCGTGGTGACGCCGGTCATGGCTCTCTCCTGGTCACGGGCCGGGTTCGGCAGGTGCGTCGGACGGGGGCCGGTCCCGTACGTCCGGCCGCCACAGTTCTTCCGACGCCGGCTGTCCGGCGCGTAACCCCTGATGGGAGAGCGGGTGTGAGGTAGTTGAATGCCCGGGGTGGGCCGGGCGGGTCGGGGAAATGCTTGGCGGGACCGGAAGAGCACCGCTCCCGGTCCCGCCCGTCCGCACCTTAACGGCGAACGTCTGTGAGCTGCGGCGTTTCGCGCAGCCTGGTGGATCCCGACGCCCGGGCCCTACCGCTTGGCCACCTTGCGGGTCGCCCGCAGCCATTCCCTGTTCATGCTGGTGATGGAGACCAGGGGGATGCCCTTCGGGCAGGCGGTGGCGCACTCGCCGGTGAGGGTGCAGCCGCCGAAGCCCTCGTCGTCCATCTGCGTCACCATGTCCAGGACCCGGGTCTCGCGCTCGGGCGCGCCCTGCGGCAGCACGTTGAGGTGGTTGATCTTGGCGGAGGTGAACAGCATCGCGGCGCCGTTGGGGCAGGCGGCGACGCAGGCGCCGCAGCCGATGCACTCGGCGTGCTCGAAGGCGAAGTCGGCGTCCGGCTTCGGGACCGGCGCGGCGTGCGCCTCGGGGGCGGCGCCGGTGGGGACGCTGATGTAGCCGCCGGCCTGGATGATCCGGTCGAAGGCGGAGCGGTCGACGACGAGGTCCTTGACGACCGGGAAGGCCGCCGCCCGCCAGGGCTCGATGTCGATGGTGTCGCCGTCGGCGAAGGACCGCATGTGGAGCTGGCAGGTGGTGGTGCGCTCGGGTCCGTGGGCGTCGCCGTTGATCACCAGGCTGCACGCGCCGCAGATGCCCTCGCGGCAGTCGTGGTCGAAGGCGACCGGGTCCTCGCCCTTGAGGATGAGTTCCTCGTTGAGCGTGTCCAGCATCTCCAGGAAGGACATGTCGGAGGAGATGCCGTCCACCTGGTAGGTGGACATGGCGCCGTCGGCGTCGGCGTTCTTCTGCCGCCAGACGCGCAGGGTGAGCTTCATGCGTAGCTCCGCTGGGTGGGGTGGACGTACTCGAAGACCAGGTCTTCCTTGTGCAGGACGGGCGCCTCGCCGGTCGTGGTGAACTCCCAGGCGGCGGCGTAGGTGAACGCGTCGTCCTGGCGGGCGGCCTCGCCGTCCGGGGTCTGGGACTCCTCGCGGAAGTGGCCGCCGCAGGACTCGGCGCGGTGCAGCGCGTCGAGGCACATCAGCTCGGCCAGCTCCAGGTAGTCCACGATCCGGTTGGCCTTCTCCAGCGACTGGTTGAACTCCTCGCCGGTGCCGGGGACCTTGATGCGCCGCCAGAACTCCTCGCGGATCTGCGGGATGCGCTCCAGGGCCTTGCGCAGTCCGGCGTCGGTGCGGGCCATGCCGCAGAACTCCCACATCAGTTCGCCGAGTTCGCGGTGGAAGGAGTCGGGGGTGCGGTCGCCGTCGACGGACAGCAGCAGGTTGAGGCGGTCCTCGGTCTCGGCGATCACCTCCTGCACCACCGGGTGTTCGCCGGTCACCGGCTCGCTGTGCGGGTGGCGGGCGAGGTAGTCGTTGATGGTCGCCGGGAGCACGAAGTAGCCGTCGGCCAGGCCCTGCATCAGGGCGGACGCGCCGAGCCGGTTGGCGCCGTGGTCGGAGAAGTTGGCCTCGCCGACGGCGAACAGGCCCGGGATGGTGGTCTGGAGGTCGTAGTCGACCCACAGTCCGCCCATGGTGTAGTGCACGGCGGGGTAGATCCGCATCGGCACCTCGTACGGATCCTCGTCGGTGATCCGCTGGTACATGTCGAAGAGGTTGCCGTACTTGGCCTCGACGGCCGCCCGGCCCATGCGCTGGATGGCGTCCGCGAAGTCCAGGTAGACGCCCTGGCCGCCGGGTCCCACGCCACGGCCCTCGTCGCAGACGTTCTTGGCGGCGCGGGAGGCGATGTCACGCGGGACCAGGTTGCCGAAGGCGGGGTAGACGCGCTCCAGGTAGTAGTCGCGCTCGTCCTCGGGGATCTGGTTCGCCGGACGGGTGTCGCCCTGCGCCTTCGGCACCCAGATCCGGCCGTCGTTGCGCAGCGACTCGCTCATCAGGGTCAGCTTGGACTGGTGGTCGCCGGTGCGCGGGATGCAGGTGGGGTGGATCTGGGTGAAGCAGGGGTTGGCGAAGTAGGCGCCGCGCCGGTGTGCCCGCCACACGGCGGTGGCGTTGGAGTTCATGGCGTTGGTCGACAGATAGAACACATTGCCGTAGCCGCCGGAGGCGAGGACGACGGCGTCCGCGAAGTAGGTGTCGATCTTCCCGGTGATCAGATCCCGGGCGACGATCCCGCGCGCCCGCCCGTCGACCACGATCACGTCGAGCATCTCGGTACGGGGGTGCATCTCGACGTTGCCCGCCGCGATCTGCCGGCTGAGTGCCTGGTAGGCGCCCAGCAGCAGCTGCTGGCCCGTCTGGCCGCGGGCGTAGAACGTACGGGAGACCTGGACGCCGCCGAAGGAGCGGGTGTCGAGCAGTCCGCCGTACTCACGGGCGAAGGGCACGCCCTGCGCCACGCACTGGTCGATGATCTCGACGGAGATCTGCGCGAGCCGGTGGACATTGGACTCACGGGCGCGGAAGTCGCCGCCCTTGACGGTGTCGTAGAACAGCCGGTGCACGGAGTCGCCGTCGTTGCGGTAGTTCTTCGCCGCGTTGATGCCGCCCTGGGCGGCGATGGAGTGGGCGCGGCGCGGGGAGTCCTGGTAGCAGAACTGGACGACGTGGTAGCCCTGTTCGGCGAGGGTGGCGCCCGCGGAGCCGCCCGCGAGGCCGGTGCCGACGACGATGACGGTGTGCTTGCGGCGGTTGGCCGGGTTGACCAGCTTCGCCTCGAAGCGGCGGGTGTCCCAGCGCTCTTCGATCGGCCCGGAGGGGGCCTTGCGGTCGAGGACCGGCTCACCGGTCGCGTACTCGGAGTAGGTCATCTCAGCTCACCAATCCGGTCATGACGCCCACGGGCACGGCGATGAACCCGAGCGTGAGCACTGCGGCGAGAACGTTGGCGACGGTCTTCAGGGCGCGGTCGCGGCTGCGGCTGCCGGCGCCGAGGGTCTGGGCCGCGCTCCAGAAGCCGTGCCGGACGTGCAGGCCGAGCGCGAGCATCGCGACGAGGTAGATGGTGTTCCCGTACCACGTGGAGAACGTGTCGATGATGTTCTGGTACGGCTTGAGGTGCTCGTAGCCGCCCGGGTGCACGGTGCCGGTCGTCAGGTCGAGGATGTGCCAGACGATGAACAGGCCGAGGATGATCCCGCCCCAGCGCATGGTGCGCGTGGCGTAGCTGGCGCGCGGCTTCTTGTGCACGTACTTGCTGGGGCGCGCCTTGATGTCCCGGCGGCTGAGCTGGTAGGCGGAGACCGCGTGCGCCACGACGGCGACGACGAGGACGATCCGGACGAGCCACAGCGCCCACTCGTAGTGCAGCACCGGTTCGCCCATGGTGCGCAGCCAGTGGGCGTAGTCGTTGATGTCCTCGGGGCCGAAGAAGATCTTCAGGTTCCCGATCATGTGCGCGATCAGGTAGAGCAGCATCACCAGGCCGCTCACGGCCATGACGGTCTTCTTGCCGACCGAGCTGTCCCACACCGTGCGCGCCATGGACGGCCGTTTGTCCGTCCGCGTTGCCAGAGCCATGTCAGGCACGCTAGAGCCGGGAGACCCCATCGGTCCAAGACATGGTCCGGCTTGATTCGATAGGCCTGGCCTATAGTGGCTGGATGCAGTTCCAGCAGCTCCAGTATTTCGTGGCGGTCGCCGAGACCCGGCACTTCACCCGCGCCGCCGAGCTGGTCCATGTGGCCCAGCCCTCGCTCTCCCAGCAGATCAAGGCGCTGGAGCGGGAGCTGGGGGCGGATCTGTTCCTGCGGGCACGCGGCAACATCGCGCTGACCGACGCGGGCGAGGCGCTGCTGCCGCTGGCCCGGCGGATCCTCGCCGACGCGGACACCGCCCGTATCGAGGTGCAGGAACTGGTGCAGCTGCGGCGCGGCCGGGTGCGGCTGGGGGCGACGCCGAGCCTGTGCACCGGTCTGCTGCCGGATGTGCTGCGCGCCTTCCACGACCGCTATCCCGGGATCCAGCTGCTGATCGAGGAGGGCGGCTCGCACGATCTGGTACGGCTGCTGGCGCGCGGGTCGCTGGATCTGGCGCTGGTGGTGCTGCCGCTGCCGGCCGCGTCCCCGGCGCTGACGACGGTGGAGCTGCTGCGCGAGGACCTGGTCGTCGTCTCGGCGCCGGAGGCTGCGCGGCCGGGTGGTGGGGGGCGGAGCGTGCGGTTCGCCGATCTTGAGGGGGAGCGGCTCGTGATGTTCCGGCACGGCTATGACCTGCGGGAACTGACCGTCGCCGCGTGTCGCTCCGCGGGGTTCGAGCCGGATTTCGCCGTGGAGGGCGGGGAGATGGACGCCGTGCTGGGGTTTGTCCGGGCGGGGCTGGGGATCGCCGTGGTGCCGCGGATGGTGGCGGCGCGGTCGGGGCGGGGGTTGCGGGTGACGCCGCTCACCCGTCCCGGACTGCACCGCACGATCGCGCTCGCCCACCGCAGCGATGTGGCTCCGCCTCGGGCTGCGCGGGAGCTTCAGCGGATGCTGCTGGAACGGTGACCTTTTTGATGCGGGGTGCGTCTGCCTGGTTGCGGTGTGATGCCGGGTGCGGGTGGTGGGGTGGCTGGTCGCGCAGTTCCCCGCGCCCCTGAAGAACCGGGCGTTGCGGTCGCGCCCTGCCTTTAGGGGCGCGGGGAAC
>NZ_JBHYUG010000093.1:0-33853 GCF_042749375.1 Streptomyces sp. NPDC059477
GGGGCTTGGGGTGGGGGGTGGGGTTCGGGGGCTCGACGGCGAGGACGACCACCTCCCCCTCCTGGACGTAGACCCGCTCCGCGGGGGGGGGGGGGCCGCGGCCCCCCCCGTCGAAACCCGGCGGGACCAGCACCTCGAAGGTGGAGGCCGTGCGGGAGTGCGAGCCGGTGACCTTGAAGGTCACATGCTGGGCGGGCGTCTGGACCACCCGGCCGTGGCCGGGCGGTACCAGCAGCCCCTCGGTCGCGGTCATCGGCCGCTCACCAGGCGACGGGCAGGGCCTCGGGCCCACGGATGAGCGCGCCCTTCTTGAACGGCACATCCCGCGGCGCGACGGCGAGTCGCAGCCTGGGCAGCCGGTCCAGCAGGGCGTCGACCAGCAGCTCCGACTCCAGCCGGCCCAGCATGGCGCCGGGGCAGAAGTGCGGGCCGAAGCCGAAGGCGACATGCGGGTTGGGGGAGCGGCCGAAGTCGATGGTCTCCGGGTCGGGGAAGACCTCCGGGTCGCGGTTGGCGGCGAGGTAGGAGACATAGATGGCGTCGCCCGCGCGGACGGTGTGACCACGGATCTCCACGTCCTGCGTCGCGATGCGCGACAGACCCACCGCACTGCGGTGCGGGATGTAGCGCAGCAGCTCATCGATGGCGGTCGGGCGGATCTCCGGCTCGGCGCGCAGCCGTTCGGCCAGCTCCGGGCGGGTCAGCAGGATGTAGAACAGCTGCCCGCTGTTGTTGGTGACCGCCTCGCCGCCGATCTGGAGCAGCACCGCGAGCCCCACGGCCTCCTGGAGCGTCACGTCGTCCCGGCCCACCGCGGCGCCGAGCAGCGAGGTGACGTCCTCACCGGTGCTGTCCTCGCGCGAGCCGATGAGATCGGCGAAGTAGGCGCCCATCTCCTGCTTGGCCCGCTCGCTGACATCGGCGCCGTGCGACGAGGACAGGATCAGCTGGGTCCAGGTGTGCATGCCGTGCCGGTCGGCCGCCGGGACACCCATCAGCTCGCAGATCACCGCGATGGGGAACGGGCTGAGCACCGTCGCGGTCAGATCCGCGGGCGGGCCCTCGCGCAGCAGGCCGTCGATCATCTCGTCCAGCATCCGGCGGGACCTCTCCCGCACCCGCTCCACCCCGCGCGAGGTGAACGCGGGCGCCACCGAGCGGCGCAGCCGGGTGTGATCGGGCGGGTCGAGGAAGCCGACCGCGCCCCGGGCCGGGATGAAGTGCGGGGCGAGCCGGGTGACCGGCCGGTCCATCACCGCCTCCCGGCTGAAGCGCGGGTCGTTGGTCACCATCCGTACGTCGTCGTACCGGGTGACCAGCCAGGCCCAGCCCTCGCCGTTGGGCAGCTGGATCCGGGTGACCGGGCCCTCGTTCATCAGCTCGCGCAGCACCGGGTCGAAGTCGACCCCGGTCAGATCGAGGGCGGGCCAGGGCCGTACGGGGGGTGCGGTCTCGGTGATCGTCTCTTCGGTCGTCTCTTCCGTCATCTCACGCCGTTTCCGTTGGAGCCGTGCCAGCGGCCGAGGCTCATCTCCGCGGTGATGCCGGGCCCGAACCCGGCCAGCAGTCCGCGCGCCCGGTGTTCCGCGCCGCCCTCGTCGAACAGCCTGCGCAGGGCGTCCAGGACGACCGCGCTGGCGATGTTGCCGTACTCGGTGAGCGTCGCCCGGCTGAACCGGAAGGCGTGCGGGTCGACCTGGAGGAACTTGCTGAGGTCGTCGAGAATGCGCGGGCCGCCCGCGTGGACTATGTAGAAGTCCAGGTCGGCCGCGTCCCAGCCGTGCAGCCCCGCGAGGTCCTGAAGGGCCGGTGCCAGCGGCTCCATGGTGGCCGGCACCCGCTTGTCCAGCAGGAAGTGGAAGCCCGTGGAGCGGACGTCGTACATGATCCACTCCTCGGTCTTGGGGATCAGGTACGAGCCGTTGCGCTCCAGCCGGACGCCCGTGCCGCCCTGGCCGCGCACCACGGCGGCGGCGACCCCGTCGCCGAACAGTCCGTTGGACAGCAGCGAACCGATGCTGATGTCGGTGGGCTGGTAGCACAGCGAGCAGAACTCGCAGGCCACGATCAGCGCGTTGGCCTCGGGGTAGGCCGTGCAGAAGTCATGCGCCCGGTTGATCGCGGCGCCGCCCGCCGCACAGCCCAGCTGGGCTATCGGCAGCTGCCGGGTGGTGCTGTCGAAGTCCATCTCGTTGATCAGCCACGCCGTGAGCGAGGGCATCATGAAGCCCGTGCACGAGACGTAGATGATCACGTCGATGTCGGAGGTGAGCAGCTCCGCGTCGTCCAGCGCCTGCTGCACCACCGCCGGTACCCGCGCCTTGGCCTCCGCCTCGTACAGCTTGTTGCGGTACTCGAACCCCGGGTGCTTCAGGGTCTCCTCGATCGGCTGCACGATGTGCCGGGTGCGTACTCCGGTGTTCTCGATCAGCCGGAGCGCCAGCGGCAGTTGGGGGTGGTCGGCGTGGCGCGAGCGCGCCAGCTCCAGCGTCTCCTCCATCGTGATCACGTGCTCTGGAACGGACACCGTGGGTCTGCACAAAGTCGCCATGAACCGTGCCTGCTTTCGCCGTCCGGAAGGCATGCGCCCCCGGTCAGAAGGTGGCCACCCGAAGGGTGGTTCACCAGAGGTGATGACCCCACGATCACCCCTCGGCGCGGCGATCTCGCGCGGAACTACTCCGTCTCGGGGAACGGCTCCCGCGACACGCCCGGGAACGCCGTGAACGCCCGGGAAGGCTTACCCCCGCTGCCCGCTGCTGTGCGCGATGCAGGCCACATCGATACGGTCCGCGAGCTTGGCCAGTTCGATCGTCAGCGCGGCGACGGTGTCCTCGTCCAGCCCGTCCTGCCCGGCCTCGACCAGCCGCAGCCACCGCCCGCCCAAGGTGCGCAGCAGCTTGCTCACATCGACGGCGGTCACCTGCAAGGTCCCGCGGTCGTCGACGATCAGCGGCAGGGTCACTTCGCGGTTCACAAACGGGATGGTAACCGCGCGGTGCTCACCGACCGTGCCAAACGGTGGTGATGTTGCAGAACTCGCGGATTCCGTGCCCGGACAGCTCACGCCCGTACCCGGACCGCTTGACCCCGCCGAACGGGAACGCCGGATGCGAGGCGGTCATCCCGTTGACGTAGACGCCCCCGGCCTCCAGATCCCGGACGAACCGCTCGACGTCGGCCTCGTCGCGGGTCCAGACGTTGGAACTCAGACCGAAGGGCGTGTCATTGGCGATCAGGACGGCCTCGTCCAGGTCACCGGCCCGGTACAGGGTCGCCACCGGCCCGAACGCCTCCTCGCGGTGGATGCGCATCTCGCGGTCGATGCCGGCCAGCACGGTCGGCGGGTAGTACCAGCCCTCGCCCTCGGGACGCTCACCCCCGCACAGGACCGCCGCTCCGGTGCGCCGGGCGTCGTCCACCAGCTCCTCCAGGTCGGCCCGGCCCTGCTCGGTGGCCAGCGGCCCCACGTCGGTGCCCTCCGCCATCGGGTCGCCCACGGTCAGCGCCCGCATGCCCTCGGCGAACCGCTCGGCGAAGGCGTCGTAGACGTCCGTGTGCACGATGAACCGCTTCGCGGCGATGCACGACTGCCCGTTGTTCTGCACCCGCGCGGTCACCGCGACCCGCGCCGCCCGGTCCAGATCCGCCGACGGCATCACCACGAACGGGTCGCTGCCGCCCAGTTCCAGCACCGTCTTCTTGATCATCTCGCCGCAGGTGGCGGCGACCGCCCGCCCGGCCGGCTCGCTGCCGGTGAGCGTGGCCGCCCGTACCCGCTCGTCGCGCAGGATGTCGTCCACCGCGCCCGAGCCGATCAGCAGGGTCTGGAAGCAGCCCTCCGGATGCCCCGCCCGGTGGAAGAGATCCTCCAGGTACAGGGCGGTCTGCGGGACGTTCGAGGCGTGCTTGAGCAGGCCGACGTTGCCCGCCATCAGCGCGGGCGCGGCGAACCGGATCACCTGCCACAGCGGGAAGTTCCACGGCATCACCGCGAGCACCGGCCCCAGCGGCCGGTAGCGGACCCGCACGGCCGCGGCGCCGGAGTCCTCGGCGTCGGCGGCGTCGGGCACCTCGTCGGCCAGCAGCGCCTCGGCGCGCTCCGCGTACCAGCGCATCGCCTTCGCGCACTTCGCCGCCTCAGCCCGCGCCTGCGCGACCGGCTTGCCCATCTCGGTGGTCATCACCCGCGCGATGTCCTCGCGGTCCTCGTCCAGCAGCTCGGCCGCCCGCCGCATCAGCCGCGCCCGGTCGGCGAAACCGCTCTCCCGGTAGGTGCGGAAGGTCGCGGCGGCCAGCTGGAGCCGGCGTTCGATCTCCTCCTCGCCCATGGCCTGGTACGTCTTGAGCGTCTCGCCGTTCGCCGGGTTCACCGTCGCGATGGGCATGGCCGACCTCCTGAAGAGCGACTGTGCTACGACCTTCCCGCGCGGTGCCAGCGACCGCAACGTGTGGCCGTTTCGTCAGCCCAGGTGTGGTGCGAGGCGGTCCAGAAACGTGGCCTGGGCCCTCACGATCAGCTCATGGGCCCGCGCCACGGGGAACCACGCCACGCGGTCCAGCTCGGGAAACTCCTCCGTACGGCCCGAGCGGGGCGGCCACTCCATCGTGAAGGTGCCCGGCACCGCCGCCGCCGGGTCCAGATCGGCCTCGACCGCCCACACCGTGACGACCTTCCCGCCGGTCTGCCGCACCTCACCCAGCGGTACGGGCTCCCCCTCGGGCGGCGCCAGCCCCAGCTCCTCGCGGAACTCACGCCGGGCCGCGTCCCAGGCGGCCTCCTCCGGTCCGTACTCGCCCTTGGGCACGGTCCACGCCCCCGCGTCCTTCCGCGCGAAGAACGGCCCGCCCATATGGCCCAGCAACACCTCGGGCCCCTGACCGATGTGCCGCCGATACAGCAGCAGGCCCGCGCTGCGCTTCCCTGTCATCCGCGGGCCTCCGGATGGGCCGCGAGCAGGCTCTCCACGGTGTCCGCCTCCTCGGGGCGCTTGTCCTCGCGATACCGCACCACCCGGGCGAACCGCAGCGTGACCCCGGCCGGATACCGGGTCGAGCGCTGGAGCCCGTCGTACGCGATCTCCACGACCAGTTCCGGCCTTACGGTGACTCCCCAGCCGTCGTCCCGCACGGCCAGCTCCTGGAGCCGCCCCGTCTGCCAGGTGAGCATGGCGTCCGTCATTCCTTTGAACGTCTTGCCGAGCATCGTGTACGAGCCGTCCGCCGCGCGGGCGCCCAGGTGCAGGTTGGAGAGCTTGCCGGTGCGCCGGCCGTGGCCCCACTCGGCGGCCAGCACCACCAGGTCCAGGGTGTGCACGGGCTTGACCTTGAGCCAGGCCGCGCCGCGCCGCCCCGCGCTGTAGGGCGCGTCGAGGGACTTGCAGACCACGCCCTCGTGGCCGCGCGCGAGGGTCTCGGCGAGGAACGCCTCGGCGGCGGGCGTCTCCTCCGGGCCGCCCACCAGGGTCCGGCGGACCCGCATCGGCTCCGGCACCAGCGCGGCCAGCGCCCGGTGGCGTTCGGCGAAGGGCAGGTCCAGCAGGTCGCGGTCGTCGACGCTGAGCACGTCGAAGAAGACCGGCGAGACCGGGACCGGCCCGGCGGCCGTCGCCACGTCCACGCGGGACCCGACCCGGGAGGCGGTCTCCTGGAAGGAGCGGGGGCGGCCGTCGGGGCCGAGGGCGATGACCTCGCCGTCCAGCACGAACCGCGTGCCGGGGAGGGCCAGGGCGGCGGAGGTCACCTCGGGGAGGCGGTCGGTGATGTCGTCCAGGGTGCGGGTGTAGAGACGGACCGTGCCGCCGTCGCGGTGCACCTGGACCCGGATGCCGTCGAGCTTCTCCTCCACCGCGCACCCGCCCAGCCTGCCGACGGCCTCGGCGACCGAGGCGGCGCTCTGCGCGAGCATCGGCTGCACCGGGCGGCCCACGGTGAGCCGGAACCCGTACAGCGCGGTCGGGCCCTCGGTGAGCAGGGCGCGGGCGACCGGTTGCAGGGAGCCCGCCAGCATCACCGCCCGCCGGACGTCGGCGGGCGGCGCGCCGGTCGCCGCGGCCAGCCCCTCGACCGCCGCCGCGTCCAGCGCGCCCTGCCGCACCTCCCCGGTGATCAGCCCGAACAGGAACCGCTGCTCGTCCTCCGTCGCCGCGCCCATCAGCGCCTCCACCAGGGCGGCCCGCCGCGCCCGCGAACCGGGGCCGGTGGCCTCGGCCAGCTCGGTGAGACGGGCGTCCACCTCGCGGACGGTCAGGGTCGGCGCGGCGGCGGGCGGGACCGGCCGGCCCAGCAGCTTCCACCCGACCCCGAGTCGTCCCTGCGGCAGCCGTCCGGCGAGGTACGGGATGACGATCGGCACGTCCTCGGCGTCCGTCTCCCGGAACAGCTCCGCGAGCAGCGCGGTCTTGCGGGAGCGCGCGGCGGTGGCGGCGACCTCCCGGGACACCTCGGCGAGACGGGTCAGGAGCATTCAGCCATGGTGCAACGGGGTGGGGGTGGGCACACCTTGGTGGGGGCGTGCGGTGGGGGTGTGGTGGGGCGTGCGGTGGGGGTGTGGGCGGGGCGTGCGTGGGTGGGTCCGGTTCGCCGTTGCCGTGCGGTGTCCGGTGTCCGGTGCCCGGTGTCACCCGTTGTCCCCCCCCGGTGGATGGCGTTGGCCACCGCCGGTCATCGGTGGCCGTCACTCGCCCGTCGACGCGTCCAGGTCCGTCATCAGCAGTTCCCCGTTGACGGCCGCCGCCACTCGGTAGCCGCCGCTGACCGCGTGCGGGACCTGCTCGGCGAAGCCCATGGCGTTGCCCGCGGCGTAGACACCGGGCACGGAGGTGAGTCCGTTGGGGTCCACCACGGGGTACGTGCCGAAGGGGGTCTCCTGGAGCTGGGCGCCGAGCCCTTCCAGGAGGCCGGTCCGCGGGATCGCGCGCGGGGCGGTGAACAGCACCTCGCGCGCGTGGACCGTGCCGGCCTTGAGCCGGACGCCGGTCAGCCGGTCGTCCGCGACCAGCACCTCGGCCACCTCGCCGGGCACCACCTTGACGCCCGCCGCGGCGAGCCGGCGCAGATCCTGGTCCGACAGCTCCGCCTCGTCCACGGTGTGCAGGAAGAAGGTCACATCGCCGGACCACTGGGTGACCATCAGTGCCTGGTGCACACTCAGCGGGCTGGTCGCCAGCACGCCGAACGCCCGGTCGCGGACCTCCCAGCCATGGCAGTACGGGCAGTGCAGCACATCCACGCCGAACCGCCCGGCCAGCCCCGGCACCGGCGGCAACTCGTCCCGCAGCCCGGTCGTGACGATCAGCCGGCGTCCGCGCACGGTCCGCCCGCTCGCCAGGGTGACCGTGAAGTCCCCGTGCCCGTCCTCCCGGCCGACGTCCACGGCCGTGTCCCGGACCTGTGCGACCACCTCGTACCGGGCGATCTCCGCACGGCCCAGCGCCAGGAACTGAGCCGGAGGCATGCCGTCCCTGGTCAGATAGCCCTGCATATGGGGGGACGGGGCGTTACGGGGTTCGCCCGCGTCGACCACCAGGGTGCGGCGCCGGGCGCGGCCCAGGACGAGGGCGGCGGACAGCCCGGCGGCGCCGCCACCGACGACGATCACTTCGTAGGGCTGCTCACTGAATGTTCCGGCCATCGAGGCTGCTGTCTCGGCCTTCTCGGTCATGGTGACCACCTCCGGGACCGACCGTGGCCGAACCGATGCGGTATTGACAAATCTCTTTGCCGAACCTGCAATGGCGACATGGGTACGGAAGAGGTGCTGGCCGGAGTCGGGCCGCGGCTGCGGCAGATGCGCAAGGAGCGGGAGGTGACGCTCGCCGCGCTGTCCGAGGCCACCGGCATCTCGGTGAGCACCCTCTCCCGGCTGGAGTCCGGGCTGCGCAAGCCCAGCCTTGAGCTGCTGCTGCCGATCGCGCAGGCCCACCAGGTGCCGCTGGACGAGCTGGTCGGGGCGCCCGCGGTGGGTGATCCCCGGGTACGGGCCGAGCCGATCCACCGGCACGGCCGGACGTACATCCCGCTCACCCGGCAGCCGGGCGGGCTCCAGGCGTTCAAGGTGCTGCTGCCGCACCGCGCGGTGGAGCCGGAGCCGCGTACCCATGAGGGGTACGAGTGGCTGTATGTGCTCTCGGGGCGGGTGCGGCTGGTGCTCGGGGAGCACGATGTGGTGCTCGCGGCGGGGGAGGCGGCGGAGTTCGACACGCGGGTGCCGCACTGGTTCGGGTCCACGGGGGAGGGGCCGGCGGAGTTCCTGAGCCTGTTCGGGCCGCAGGGGGAGCGGATGCATGTGCGGGCGCGGCCGAAGCGGGCGGGTGCGGAGGAGGGTGGGGAGTGATCCTGGGGTTCCCCTGGGTCTGACATTCCCTTGGGTCGGACATTCCTCTGGGGCTGGGATTCCCTTGGGTCTGGGATTCCCCCGGGTTCTGAGGTTACGCCGGTGGCAAGCGACCGCTTAGTATGGCGGTCGATTCGAGCGATGTCGAGTGAGCTGAACAAGCCGGGTGAGGTCGTTCCGGTCCGACCGTCGAGCAGTCCCGCTGGAGGCCCGTATGCAGGCATGGCAGGTGCACGAGAACGGTGAGCCGAGCAAGGTGATGCGGTCGGCGGACGTGGCACCGCCCACGCCCGGCGAGGGTCAGGTGCTGCTCAGGGTGCGTGCCGCCAACGTCAACTTCCCGGACGCGCTGCTGTGTCGGGGCCAGTACCAGGTGCGTCCACCCCTGCCGTTCACCCCGGGCCTGGAGATCTGCGGCGAGACCGAGGACGGGCGCCGGGTCCTCGCCACCCCGGCGCTGCCGTTCGGCGGCTTCGCCGAGTACGCCGTCGCGGACAGCGCGGCCGTGCTGCCCGCGCCCGGGGCGCTGGACGACGCCGAGGCCGCCGCGCTGCACATCGGCTACCAGACCGGCTGGTTCGGCCTGCACCGCCGGGCGGAGCTGGCGGCCGGGGAGACCCTGCTCGTGCACGCCGCCGCCGGAGGGGTCGGCAGCGCCGCCGTGCAGCTCGGCAAGGCGGCCGGGGCGAGGGTCATCGGGGTGGTGGGCGGTGCCGACAAGGCCGCCGCCGCCCGGGACTTGGGCTGCGACGTGGTGATCGACCGGCGTGGCACGGACGTGATAGCGGCCGTCAAGGACGCCACGGACGGGCACGGCGCCGATGTGATCTACGACCCCGTGGGCGGCACCGCTTACGAGCAGTCCACCAAGGTCGTCGCCTTCGAGGGCCGGATCGTGGTCGTCGGCTTCGCGGGCGGCGTGGTACCGCGCCCGGCGCTCAACCATGCCCTGGTGAAGAACTACTCGATACTGGGCCTGCACTGGGGCCTGTACCACACCAAGAACCCCGGGCTGATCCAGCACTGCCACGAGCAGCTCACCGAACTGGCCGCGCGGGGCGCCATAAAGCCGCTGATCAGCGAGCGGGTGGGGCTCGACGGCGCGGCGGACGCGGTGCAGCGGGTCGCGGACGGGGTGACGACGGGGCGGGTCGTGGTGCTGCCGGGACCGGTCGTGGCGGTGCCGGGTGGATCGGCCGGGTCCGGGAAGGGGACGGTTGTATGACCGAGGGGTCGGAGGTGATCGGCGGGACGGGCGCGACCGGCGGGGCTGAAGTGACGGGCCTGACCGGTGTTGTCGGCGCGACCGACTTGGCCGGGACGGTGAACGTGCCGGGGACGGTGAACGCGCCCGGGATGGTCAACGCGGCCGGGCTGCGTCGCCGTACCGCCGCCCTGCTGGAGGCCCACCCACCCGCCACCACCGCCCCGGTCGACTTCCTCAGGGCCCGGTTCGATGCCGGGCTCGCCTGGGTGCACTTTCCCGAGGGGCTCGGCGGACTGGGGGTCTCGCGTTCGCTCCAGGCGGTCGTGGACGCCGAACTGGCCGCCGCGGGCGCCCCCGAGAACGACCCGCGCCGCATCGGGATCGGCCTGGGCATGGCCGCGCCGACGATCCTGACCTACGGCACGGAGGAGCAGAAGCGGCGTTATCTGCGGCCGTTGTGGGTGGGGGAGGAGGTGTGGTGCCAGCTGTTCAGCGAGCCGGGGGCCGGTTCCGATCTGGCGGCGCTCGGCACCCGGGCCGTCCGGGAGGGCGACGACTGGGTGGTCAACGGGCAGAAGGTGTGGACGTCCAGCGCGCATTCCGCCCGCTGGGCCATCCTCATCGCCCGTACCGACCCGGATGTGCCCAAGCACCGGGGCATCACGTACTTCCTGTGCGACATGACCGACCCGGGGGTGGAGGTCCGCCCGCTGCGGCAGATCACCGGGGAGGCCGAGTTCAACGAGGTGTTCCTGACCGATGTCCGGATCCCCGACTCCCGGCGGCTCGGCGGGATCGGCGACGGCTGGCGGGTCGCCCGGACCACGCTCGACAACGAGCGGGTCGCCATCGGCGGCATGCGGCTCCCCCGCGAGGGCGGCATGATCGGCCCTCTCGCGCGGACCTGGCGCGAACGCCCCGAACTGCGCACCCACGATCTGCACCAGCGGCTGCTGACCCTGTGGGTCGAGGCCGAGGTCGCCCGGCTCACCGGCGAACGGCTGCGCCAGCAGCTCGCCGCCGGCCAGCCCGGCCCGGAGGGCGCCGGCATGAAGCTCGCCTTCGCCCGTCTCCATCAGGAGATCAGCGGCCTGGAGGTGGAACTCCGGGGCGAGGAGGGGCTGCTGTACGACGACTGGACCCTGCGCCGCCCCGAACTCGTCGACTTCACCGGCCGCGACGCCGGGTACCGCTATCTGCGCGCCAAGGGCAACAGCATCGAGGGCGGGACCAGCGAGATCCTGCTGAACATCATCGCCGAGCGGGTTCTGGGCCTGCCCGCCGAACCGCGCACCGACAAGGACGTCGCCTGGAAGGACCTCGCCCGATGACCGAGCCTCGCCCCGCTGGCCTCCTCCACTCGGAGGAGGAAGAGGCCCTGCGGGCGGCCGTACGGGATCTGCTCGCCGACCGCTGCGACACGGCGTCGGTGCTCGCCCGTACCGCGTCGGACACACCGCACGACCTCGCGCTGTGGAAGACGCTGACCGGCGAGATGGGCCTCGCGGGTCTGCTCGTCCCCGAGGAACTGGACGGACAGGGCGCCACGCACCGGGAGGCCGCCGTCGTCCTGGAGGAACTGGGCCGGGCGGTCGCGCCCGTGCCGTATCTGACCAGTGCCGTCGTCGCCACGGAGGCGCTGCTGGAGTGCGGCGCCGACGACCTGCTGACGGAGCTGGCGTCCGGGACGTCGGTCGGCGCGCTCGCCGTGGGGCTGCACACCGCTCCCGACGCCGCCTTCGGGACCGTACGGGTCGAGAACGGCACCCTGCGCGGGGAGTTGTCCGGCATCGCGGACGCGGTCGTCGCCGATGTGCTGCTCGTGCCGGCCGACGACGGCGGGCTGTACGCGGTCGCCGCCACCGCCGTCACTGTCGTACCGCAGGTGGCGCTGGATCTGACCCGTCCGCTGGCCACGGTCGTGCTCGACGGGGTGTCCGGCGGGCGCCGACTGGGGGAGGCCGGGCCGGCCGTGCGACGGGCCCTGCGGGCGGCGGCCGGGCTGCTGGCCGCCGAGCAACTGGGCGTGGCCGACCGGGCGCTGACCGACACGGTCCGGTATCTGAAGGAGCGCAAGCAGTTCAACCGGCCGGTCGGCGGCTTCCAGGCGCTCAAGCACCGGCTGGCGCAGCTGTGGCTGGAGGTCGTCCATCTGCGGGCCGCGTCCCGCGCGGCGGCGGACGCGCTGGCCACGGGCGAGGACGTGGACATCACCGTCGCGGTCGCCCAGGCGTACGCGGCCGGGGTCGCCGTCCACGCGGCCGAGGAGGCCCTCCAGTTGCACGGCGGCATCGGCATGACGTGGGAGCACCCGGCCCATCTGTACCTGAAGCGGGCCAAGGCGGACTCGATCGCGTACGGGACGGCGGGGGCGCACAGGGAGCGGCTGGCCGCGCTGCTGGCTCTTCCGGCGCCTTGTCCTTGTCCTTGAGGCCGGCCCTCCTGGTGCCTTGTCCTTGAGGCCTTCGGCCCCTTTGCTGCCCCGAGGCTTCGCTCCGTGGGGTTCTGGAGAGCCGGCCCGAGCCGGTGAGGGCGGCGCGGCGATCCGATCGTCCTCCCCGGTCCTGCCGGTCCTGCCGGTCCTGCCGGTCCTGCCGGTCCTGCCGGTCCTGCCGGTCCTCCCGGTTCTCTCGGTCCTCCCGCCCCGTGTCGTTCCGACGAGCCCGTGACGGTTGAGCGGAAGGCGCCGATAGGGTCCCCCTCGTCTGATCATCAGTGCTGCAACCGGGGGTACCGGCATGTCCGCATCCATGTCCAAGCCGAGCCGCAGATCGGCTCTCGCCGCCCTCGTGGGGGTGGCGGCGGGAAGTTCGTTGCCGCTCGCCTCGTCCGCCGTCGCGGCCACGTCGGCCACGTCGGCCACGCCGACCGCGACGACCACGACCGCCACGACCGCCACGACGACCGCGACGTCCGCCGTGCCGACGGTGCCAGGCGGGCGGCTCCCGATGGTGCTCGACCCGACCGACCCGTGGCACTTCGGCGCCCACCCGGCCGGGGCGCTGACCACCCGTACGCTCGCCGGCACCCCCGTCCTCCTGGAAGTGTCCGACGGACAGGGAGTGCTCGCCACCCTCACCACCGGTGCGAGGACGGTCACGCTGCGCGGACCGAAGCGCTGGTTCACCGAGCAGAAGAAGCCGTTCTCCGACGCCTTCTCCCGGACCCTCCCCACTGGCCAGACCGGCTGGGGCTCCTCCCCCGGCGGCGGTAAGTGGTCCACCCACAACGGCACCGACGCCGACTACTTCCTGGAAGGCGGCCGGGCCGCCATACGCCTCACCGCCGCCAACGCCAGCCGCCATGCCCTGCTCCCCGACAAGGCCGTGGGGGACATCGACGCGCGCGCCCGTTTCTCCTTCGACAAGGTGCCCACCGGCGCACCCGTCTCGCTCGCCCTCACCTTCGCGGCCACGGACGTCAACAACCACTACCGGGCCCGGCTGAACATCACCCCGGCCGGCGAGGTCCAGCTCCTGATGGAGAAGGAACTGGCCAATGCCACGAGCACGTTGAGCCCGGCCGTCACGGTCGGCACCGGCTTCGCCGCCTTCGACCACTGGTGGGTCCGGGTGGAGAGGACCGGTGACGTGCTGCGCGCTCGCGCCTGGTCGCACAGCACGCCGGAGCCGACCACCTGGCACCACATCCTGCGCGACCCCGAGAAGGACCCGGCCAAGGTTTTCGGCTCCGGCACCCTCGGCGTCCGGGCGCTGGCCTCCTCCGGCGCCACGGTGCCCCTGGAGGCCCGCGTCTACGACTTCGACGTGGTCTCGGCCGAGTGGACCGACCCGCCGGTGATCAGCCACGACACCTGGGTACGGGTGCTGCCCGCGCCCTTCGACGGCAGTTGGGACCCCGCCCTGGAGCAGCAGATCCGCGCCTGGGCGGGCGACACCTCCCCCGACGCCCTCGCGTATGCCTCGATGTTCCGGCCCTTCGCCCCCGCCGTGACCGACCCCGCGCTCCAGGGAGCCCAGGTGCTCGGCACATCCGGGTACAGCGAGCCGGACGCCGCCGGACTGCGCTTCATCGGCGCCGACTTCCACGAGTACATGGGGCTCGACTGGACCTTCCCCGCGAGCGGCGAAGGTCCAGTGGCCGCGGAGCCGCAGTTCAAGGGCCACCTCGACTGCTCGGGCTTCGTTCGGATGGTCTACGGCCACCACCTGGGCATCCCGATGGTCGGCTCCCAGAACTTCGACGGTCGCAACCTGCCCCGCACCGCGAAGAACCAGTCCGCCTCCGGCCCCGGCGTGGTGGTGGCGCAGGCCACCGGCGCGGCACCGTCGCTCGCCTCGCTGCGGATCGGTGACGTGGTCTTCTTCGACGCCACCGACGCCGAGCCCGACGACCCCGAGACCACCGACGGGGTGGTCGATCACACCGGCATCTACGTCGGGGAGGATCAGCACGGCGGTCTGCGCTTCGTCTCCAGCCGCAAGACGCCGAACGGGCCGACCCTGGGGGATCTCGGAGCGAAGTCGATCCTCAACGGCAAGCAGCCGGTTCCCGCCGAAGGCGTCAAGGGCGATCTGTACACCGCCTCGCTGCGGGTGATCCGCCGGTTCTGACGGCGATGGGTTCACGCCCGGCCGGGGACACTCCCACCCGGCTGGGCCCACCGCGCTCGCAGTCGGTCAGGGATCTTCCCCCGCAAGAAGCCCAGCACAACCCCCAGCCCACACACCACCGGAGACCACCCAAGACCACCCACCAGAACAGGCACCAGAACAGGCACCTCAAGAAACCAGCCACAGCCGAAGAGAAGGACCCACCCACACCAACCCCCGGCCAGAGCGACGTGGCGGGAAAGCCCGTCCCACCTGGGGTGGGCTTCTCGGTGTGCGGGCCACGGATGAAGTGAACACTCGACGGCGGTCCAGCCAACTCCCCCTCCCCGTATGCCGCCTGGGGCCCTCGGCACCGCATACTCCTGTGCGGTTCCGTCCGGCCCACCAGGGAGGCAGCGCATGGCCCTCACCCCTCGTCGCATGGCCCTCACCACCCGTCGCAGAGCCCTCACCACCTTCGGAGTCGCCCTCGCGGGCTCGGTCGCGCTCCCCGGCGCGACCGCTCTCGCCGGCGAGAACGAGCAGCGCTCCCCCCGCCCGCTGTGGCGCGCCCACGCCCACAACGACTACGAGCACCCCCGCCCCCTGCTCGACGCGCTCGACCACCGCTTCGGCAGCGTCGAGGCCGACATCTATCTCGTCGGCGGCCAACTCCTCGTGGCCCACGACCCCGAGGACCTCGACCCGGCCCGCACCCTGGAGTCCCTCTACCTCGACACCCTCGCGGCCCGCGTCAAGGCCAACCGCGGATGGGTGTACCGCGGTCACCGCACCTCCTTCCAACTGCTCATCGACATCAAGACCGAGGGCGCGTCGACCTATCTCGAACTCGACCGCCACCTGAAGCGCTACAAGAACCTCTTCACGACCTACAGCCGGGGCCGGGTGCGCCCCGGCGCCGTCACCGCCGTGATCTCCGGCGACCGGGCCGCCCGGGTCCCGATGGAGGCGCAGACCGAGCGCCGCGCCTTCTACGACGGCCGCCTCGCCGACCTCGGCAGCTCCGCGCCGGCCTCCTTCGTCCCCCTGATCAGCGACAACTGGACCCTGAACTTCACCTGGCGGGGCGTCGGCGCGTTCCCTGCCGCCGAACGGCAGAAGCTGCGGGCCATCGTCGACGCCGCCCACGCGCGCCGCCAGACGGTCCGGTTCTGGGCGACGCCGGACCTCGCCGGGCCCGCGCGGGACGCCCTGTGGGGCGAACTGCTCGCGGCGGACGTGGACTTCATCAACACCGACGACCTGCTCGGCCTGGAGGCGTTCCTCGACGCCCACGCGTAACCGCGCCGCCGCCACGAACACCACACGTTCGGCGGTCAGGTCAGCCGCACGTACAAACCCTCCGCTACGCCACACTTGCGGCCGTACGCCGCGAACGGGACGTGGCGGAGGAGGTTCACCATGGCCATTTCCATCTCTGCGACAGTGCTGCTGCTGATCCTGGCGGTGATCTTCCTGCGCAACGGGGGGCTGAAGATCTCCCACGCCCTGGTCTGCGCCCTGCTCGGCTTCACCCTCGCGGGCACGAGCGTGGCCCCCACCATCCACAGCGGGTTGACGGCTACGGCGGACATTGTGAGCAGCCTGCGGCCGTGAGCGTGCCGGTGTGCTCGGGCGTTGATGGCACCGGGTACCCGTCGATGGCCATCCGGTACCCCGGCCGGGGGCGGCGCAAGGCTTCCGGGCCGCATTCACCCACCGGCGGGAGTGTCCTGCGGACCGCTCTGTCGTACGGGAACCTGACCCCCTAGCTTGATCGCATGAGTGAAGACAATTCCTTCCATGTGACAACCCTTCGGGACCTGGTGCCGGAGAAGGCCTGGGTGGGGCTGACGAGCTATCCGTGCTTCACCCGTGCCTCGGATCAGACCCTGTTACAGCAGGGGACCGAGGGATCCCATGTGCTCGCCCTGACGTACGGGTTGGTGAAAGTCGTCCGTGTCGACCGCGATGGGCGGGAGCGGCTGCTGGCCTTCCGAGGTCCGGGGGAGATCGTGGGGGAGATGGCCCTCCAGCACGGGGGACCCCGGATGGCCGATGTGCGCAGCATGAGCACATGCAAAGTGTGTGTCATCCCGGCCGGCGACTTCCGTCGTCTGGTCGAGGAGCACGCGCTGGCGGACCGCCTTGCCTCTCTGGCGAGCAGTCGGCTGCTGGAACAGACCGAGGTCTCCGACGGAGCCGTGCACGAACGGCTCGCCATGGCGCTGCTCCGTCTGGTCGAGGTCTCGGGCAGCCTGTCCTTCGCCGTCACCCGGGACGAACTGGCCCAGCACATCGGCGTGGGCCGGGGTTCCGTCACCAAGGCTCTGGCCCGCCTCGGCCCGGACGTGGTCGATGCCTCGCAGAAGAACCGCATCACCGTGATCGACAAGGACGGTCTAAAAATGTGACCTGGGTCACGCATCGTGTGCGCGCTCGGAGCGGACCGCTCGCGCGCCCGCCGTGAAGCTCGAAGGGCACGGCAACCCCGTGCCCCATCGTCCCCGCCCGGCCCATGACGGGCCGTGCGGGCTTCACCGAGGAGTGACACATGCGTGAATCCACCAACGGACTGCCCAGGGAAGGCGCGGCCCCCTACATCCACAGTCGTCCCCTGCCCGCCTATCGCGGCATCTTCGCCGTGGACGCCAAGGGGTTCACAGGTCGTCCGGCCATCGAGCACGAGACCATCAGCCGTGCCGTACCCGAACTCCTTGAGACCGCGTTCGCCAGGGCGGGCCTGCGGAATCTCTGGAACGACCGTACGTTCCCCAACACGACCGGCGACGGATACGTGTTCGGGTTCGATCCGGCACTGATGCCGTTCGTGATCCATCCCTTGCTGCTCACGCTCCAGGACGTGCTGACCGACTACAACGTCCTGTCCCACGGGGCGCTGCCCATCAGGCTCCGGGCCAGCCTGCACATCGGCCCGCTGGCGGACACCGGCGACGAGTTCGGCGGCAACGGCACGGCCCGCAACGACACCCACCGCCTGCTCGACTCCCGCCCGGTGAAGGCCGTACTGGCCTCCCACAAGGAGAACATCACGCATCTCGCGGCGATCCTCTCCCAGCGCTGCTACGAGGACGCGGTCGCCAGCGGGTACACGGGACGCCATCCCGACCACTTCGTGGAGGTGGCCGCGACGGTCGAGGGCAAGCCGTTCGCCCAGCAGGCGTGGATCTACGTACCCCAGCCGTCGGGGCCGCTGTACGAGACGGCCGAGGCCGACGGGAGCGTCGAGGCGCCAGCCCGCTCGGCCGAGGAACGTCCCGCGCCCGAGCCGGACATCGCCCCGAGTCCTCAGGTCAGCAACAGCGCTCCGAACGGCAACATCAACACGGGCACCGTCCATGGCGGGCAGAGCGTCGCGAACAATCACGTGGCCGGGGACCACGTCGAAGGGAACAAGGCCGGGCGGGTCCGCGGGTTCCAGGGGGACCAGGTGCGCGGGAACAAGTATCAGGGGCGGCGGTGAGTCCGGGGGCGGGGGATCCGGGCACGGGTGCGGTCCGCTCACTGCCCGAGGCGTCGGCCGCTGAGGCATCGGCCGAGGACGACCCGCATTCCGGGGCACGGCTCGCCGACATCTCGGGACTCCTCCATGCCCTCACCGGCCTCGGGGACGTCTCGGGGCCGGTTGTGGTGGCGCCGTACGCGAATGTCAACACCGGCTCCGTCCACGGCGGGCAGCGGGTGCAGAACGGGTCGGCCCGCGAGCCCGGGTCGTTCCCGCGGACCCGGGTCCGCGAGGGGCCGATCCCGGACGTGGAGGTGGAGTGCGCCGTCTTCGGGTTCGCGGAGTCGGGATGGTTCGCGGCAGCCGTCGCCGAACTGGACCGGGGCATGCTCTTCCTGGCCGGACGGCCGGGATCCGGGCGGCGTACGGCGGCGCTCAACCTGCTGCGCGCGAGCTGCGGGGACGGAGCACCGCTGTGGGCCGTGGACGCCACCGAGCTGGACACCTGGCGGCCCGCGGACGCCTCGGCACGCGGCTATCTGATGGACGGGTTGCTTCCGTCCGGGACGCTGGGACCCGGTGTCCTGGCCCATGTGCGTTCCCTGCTGGACAAGGCGGGGGCCCGCATGGTGATCGTCCTGCCCGACGACACATCCCTGCTCCGTCTCCTCGAACAGGAACTCCACGTCCGCCCCGTCATCTGCGAACCGCCCTCGCCCTCCCGGGTGTTCGGCAGTCGGTACGAGGCGGTCGTGCCGGATCAGCGCGAGCGTGAACGCCTGCTCGGCGCACTCGGCCCCGATGAGTTGGGCGGACTGCTGGCGCCCGAACTCGTACCGGCCGAAGTGGTCGAGTTGGTCGACGCCCTGGTGTCGGCCGACGGGGACGCGGCGGCGCTCGGCGATCTGGGCGCCCGGCTGAGCCACCGGGTCGAACAGGAGGTACCGGACCTCGTGGCGAAGGTGCGCGACGAGCCGGACGCCCTCGCCTTTCTGCTGTCCACCTGCGTCTACGAGGGACTCGACCACCGGATCGTCCGGGAAGAGGCCGACCGGCTGCTGGAACTGTCCGGGGGACGCCTCGCCGCGCTGCTGCCCGCGACGGACGCCCAGGGCGACGGAAAGACCGGCCGGCCCAATCCGGACTTCGTCTTCCGGCGCTCCCTGACCGCACTGCTCGGCGCGGTCGGCGCCACCAGGCAGGCACGAGAGATCCGCACCGGACGCACCTACGTCCACAGCGTCGAACCGGTCGTGTTCGTCAGACACCGACAGGCCCAAGCCGTGCTCCGTCATGTGTGGCGCGAGTACGGGCAATTGTCGGAACTGCTGGCCGACTGGCTGCGCGATGTGCGCCCCGATCCTGATCTGGTCCGGTCGGCGGGACTCGTCATAGGGAGGGGGACGATCTGGGGCGGCGGACACCAAGCACTGCGCCATGTCCAGATCCTGGCCGAGTCCGAGCGCACCACGAGCCGTGTCATCGCGGCACATGCCCTGAGTGTCGCGGCCCAGGATCCCGTCCTGGTCGCGGAGGTGCGCTACCGGCTCCAGCGGTGGAGCCGGGCCGCCAGCCCTCGCCTCAGAACCACGGTGGCCTACGCGTGCGGCGCGTCGTTCGGGGCGGCACGTCCCGATCTCGCACTACGGCTCCTGCGCACCCTCATGCGGGGCATGACGGGCCACGACGGAGCGGACGAGTTGCGTGAGGCGCTGGACCGGGCGGTGCGGACGGCGTTCGTGGCCCTCTTTGAGGCCGGTAACGAGGAATTGGTGTTCGGCCGCCTGGTCGACTGGCTGGACGAGCGGGACGGCGAGGCCGGAAGCGGGGGCGGACGCGAGGGCGAGAGCGGGAGTAGGGGCGGGAGCGGAATTCACGCGGACTACCTGCTCGTGGTGTTCGCCGAGTTGCTGCGCTCCCCGAACTGGCTTCAGCGACATCTCGCCGACGCCACCGACGAGGGCCTCCTGATCGTCGAATTGATCCGCCGCGCACTGAATTCGGACAACTCATTCGCCGTGACCTGCCGGGAATTGCTGCGGTGGGCCGACCGGGGGAGATGGGACGGCATCCTCTCCCGGGCGGTGGAGAATCTGTTCAGCGCATTGGCGGAATCCATGCGACACGGCGAATTCCGGCTTTTCGTGGAAATGGATCGTGGGGAAACCCATGGCTGGGCGGGGCGTGAAGTCGCACTGTATTCCCTCTATCGCTGGCGCAGCGGTGAACTGCGGAAGGCGTCATGAACGACGAACCCATCGAATCCCTGTACCTCCGTACGGGCCGACCGCCCTGGCGGGAGATCCTCAGCCATCGTTGGTCGGCCCCGAGGGACTGGTCCCTCGTGCTCCGGGACGCGGCCGGTGACTACTTCGTCCGGGGCCGGCGCGGCGACCCCGACGACACGGGTACCTACCCGCCGCTGCTCGACGAGGCCGACGTGGCCGGCGTCGGCGGCACCTACACCGACGTCTACCGCGTGGACATGACCGAGCACGTGGACACCCGGGCCGTCGGCCTGCCCACGGTGTACGGAACCGAATCGGTGGATCTATGGGTGGCCTGGTGGGTGTACGACCCCGTACGGGTGGTGCGCACACAGACCGTGCACGGCTGGCATGTGGTCCGCACCCATCTCACGGCGACCCTGCGGAATTTGGCCGAGGCCCAGGTGATGGCGGGCAACGGCCTCGGGGCCCCGGAGATCATGCAGTACCTAGGCACGCCGCAGCGGGTGGAGGAAACCGGGCTCAGCTACCGCGTGTTCGACGTACGGCTCCGGGAGACCGGCGAGGAACTCCGTCTCGGCCAGGACGACAGCAGGGGCGTCCGCTACTCCTGGACGCCCAGCCGTGGCGGCGAGTACGACTTCTGCCTCCAGGCGTTGCACGCCGGACCGGTCTCCCTCGCCGCCCTGTGGCTGCTGCGACACCCGGACCAGGTGCGCCAGGTGCTCGACTGGGCGGTCGCCCATCAGGACCTGCTCAGTCCGCCGCGCACCGACTGGCAGGAGGAACTGGCCACGCTGCTCGGCACCCTCACCGAACAGGAACGGAAGGAGATCTCGTACCTTCTGCGCGATCGGATCGCCGTGCTGGGCCGCGAGGTTCCCGGTATGAGTATCTGAACTCCGCTCTTACCTCTCGTACACGGATCGACGGATGGGCACGCCGCCTTTGGGTGGCGTGCCCATCCGTTTGTGCGCTGGGCGCTTTCCGCGCTGATTCATACGTCGACGCGTATGTGATCGGCGCCACTCTCCGTGCGCTCTCCGGGAGCACTGGGCGGCGCCGGAATCCGGGAATCTGACGTCGTCCGGAACGGGACGCGCCGGGGGCGAGAATCCCTCGGGCGTTTCTTTGGATCCGAAAGGAAAACATGCGAGCAGAAGAGTTCGATGACGTAGGAAATGTGATCGCCTTTCGTCGTACGTGGCCGACGGAGCCCCAACCGGACGGTGAACTGGGTGTGGTGCCCGGTGCCGTCGACGAGCCGGCGGTAGCTCTCGCTCCTGCCCCCGCCCCCGCTCCGGCCCCCGCCCCTGGCCTTGCCCCCGCGCCCGCCCTCGTGCTGAACGCCGAGCGGGGGATCATCAACACCGGCATCGTCCATGGCGGGCAGCACATCACCACCGTGGAGCGCTCGGCCCACCTCATCCCCGGAGCCGACGGTGACGTCTGAGCCGCTCGGGTCGGGCGACCTCGACGCGCTCTTGGCAGCCCTCGCGGCGGGCCGGGAGCTGGTGGTCGTGGCGCCGAACGGCACCGTAAACACCGGGCTGGTGACGGGAGACCAACGCCAGATCGTGTCCACCGTGGCGGCCGGTGCCCCCGCCGCCAAGCCGATGCGCCAAGGCCCCGTACGCGCGAAGGACCTGGCGGAGACGAGGCGGCGCTTCGTACCGCCGCCGGGTTTCGAGGACGGCCTCGCGGCACTCGACAACGGCGTGGCCGTGGTCGTCGGAGCCCCGGGCACCGGCCGCAGGACCCATGCGCTCAACCTGTTGGCCCACGGCAGGCCGGAGCCCGTTCTCATCCAGGTCGACGGGGCGGCCGACCTCTCCCGGTGGGTGCCACCGACACGCGGAGCGCACGGCTACCTGGTGATGGAACCACCGGATCCGTTCGCCCTGCGGTCCTGGGATCTGACCCGGCTGGAAGCCTCCCTGGCGGAGGCGGGCGCCCGCCTCCTCATCGTGCTGACCGATGCCCCCGGGCTGACGAACGCCCTTGAGGACCGCCTGGGCACACCGGTCCTGCTCCACCGGCCGCCGGATCCCCGATCGGTCTTCGCGGCCCACCTCGCCGACATCTGCCCGGACGAGGCGACACGCGCGCGGAAGTTGGGGAACCTGGGACGACCCGGCCTCGCCGCGCTGCTCCCCGCAGAACTGCCGCCCCGCCAGGCGGCACTCGCCGCGGAAGCCGTCGCGAGGCACAAGGACGCGGACTGTGCCGAGGTGCTGGCGGCACTCGCCCGGGCCGAGGCCCCGGCGCTCATCGCCCGTGCACAGCACGATCCCGTCCTTCAGGCGCACCTGCTCGCCCTCAGCGTCTACGGCGGCCTCGACCTCCGTGTGGTCGTGGAACGGGCGGAGGACCTGCTGAGACTGACGGCCCCCACGGACGATCCCGGACGGGAGCGGCCCCTGGGCGCACCAGGGCCGGACGGCAACTCCGTCCGCCGGCCGGCGGGAGCGACGCCTCAACAGCCCTCGCCCGACACCTTGCGCGGCCTCGGAGCACACCGGGCGCGGCAGGCGGGGGCCGACGCCATGGACACGGTGTCCTTCTTCTGGCCTGCCGTGGGTGATGCCGTATGGGAGTGCCTGTGCCGCGAGCACACGGACCTGCTGCCCCGACTGCACACCTGGCTGGCCGGTACCGGCCCCGGAATCGACCGGATCGACCGTGCGGGGCGGGCACTCGCCGCCATGGCCGAGATGACCGGCGGCCGGACCCTGGAGCATCTGCCGCACGTGGCCTCAACCCCGGGACCCTCGGCCGTCGACGTGGCCGCCCGCTGTCTCGGCGCGGCCTTCCGCGACCCCGTGGCGGCGGCGCACGCCGACCGTCTGCTCGAAGAGTGGAGCGTGGCGGACCACACGCCACTGCGCGCGGCGGTGGGACGCGCCTGCCGCTCCGACCGCGGCTCGTTGCCGGACGACCGGGCCCTGCGGCTCGTCCAGCGCCTCATGGAGAGCTGGAACGGCAACGAAGGAGGCACGGACGTCGTCACCACCGTGGTGGACGTGCTGGTCCAGCGCTTCGCGTCGGGCGACGTCCGGACGAGAACCGGCATCCTGGGCCGGATGCGGGACTGGGCCGGGTCCGACGGCGTCCCCGGGCTGGTGACGGCCCTCGCCTTTCCGGCCATGGCGGAAGCGGACCCCGCGTGGTGGAGCGGCGAAATCCGGTCCGGCGCCGGGACGGCCCCCGGCATCGTCGAGCTGACCGGCCACGCCCTCGACGAGCCGGCCACCTACGAGTCCATGCGCGATGTCCTCCTGTCCTGGTGTGCTGAGGCGGAGGACGCGCCGCAGCCCGATCCGGCCCTGGGCGCCCTCCTCGACGAGCTGGCGAACGCCCGGCAACACGGGTTCTTCCGCTGGCTGCTGGCAGTCGAACGTGGCCCGGACTCCCTGCCGGGCAAGGGCCTCGCGGGCCGGCTGCTCACGGAGTGGCGCGCCAGGTTCCCCACCAAGTCTCCCACCAGGTCCCCGGCCAGGTCTGCGGCCAAGTCCCCTGCCCGCCAGACGGATTGACCAGGAGAAACCCATGTCACTTCCTCCTCACCCAGGACTCTTCACCTCCATCGAGCGCCGATGCGCCGACCTGAATCCCACGCCCGTACTCCACTTGCCCGACGCGATGGACGCGGCGAGCGCAATGGACGCGGCGGGTGCCCTGGACGCGGCGGGTGCGGCGGGTGCTCCCCTTTCCCTCCAGCACGTCCGTCCCCTGCTGTATGACCGCGACCTGGACCCGGATGTGCGTGTCGCCCTGTGGCGGCAGATCGCGGAGCGCGGGCGTCTCGATGCCGAGCGGTCCGAGTGGCCCACGGCGGTGGTGTGGCTGGGCCTGCCCGGACTCCGCAGCACCGCGTACAAGATCACCCGGAACTTCCGGGCGGATCGAGACGACGTCGAGGCCGAACTGGTCACCTGCTATCTCGAAGGGCTGGCGGAGGTGGCGGCGCACCGCGCCGACCCCGGTGGACATGTCCTGCGCACGGCCTGTTCGCGCACCTGGGCCCTGTGGCGCGCGGCGCTCCCCGAGACGGCCGTCGACGACATGAACGGCACGGACGGCACCGGACCGCCCGCCGACAAGGGCCTGTGGTACGCCGATTACGACCCGCCCGGACTCTCCGCCACGCTGCGGTTCACCGTCCCCGCCCACCGCGTCGAAGGCGTGCGGATCGGTGCGCTGGCCCGGGCATGGGGCCTGGCCGAGGAAGCCACCAGCACCGGGTACTCGGGCCGGGGCCGCCAGGTCGCGGCGCTCTCCCTGCGGCGAGCCGGGAGGAACCGATGACCGACCGCCCGAACCTGCCTCTCACCTTTCGCGAAATCTTCAACCTCCCCGTCAGCGTCGATCTGAGGACGGCCGCCAGGGCCTTCGGCATGTGCCTGGGCACCGCGTACCGGCTCGTCGCCCGGGACGCCTTTCCCTGCGCGACGGTCCGGGTCGGCCGACGCCACCGGGTGCGCACCGTGGACCTGCTGGACGCGCTGGGTATCGAGGAGCGCCCCGTCTTCGCCGACGAGATCGCCGACGGAGTCGCCCTCACCCTCTTCGACTGACCCGCCCCCGTGCCCCCGCGTAACTTCCCGAAGGAGACTGCCATGCTCACCTGCCTCGCCATCCGATCAACGGGCCACGGCGCCCCCGGCCACCCCTCCATCAACCACCCCCCTATCAGCCACCCTTCGCTCGGTTGCCCCTCCGTCCCGGAGGAGGATCATCGGTCCACGCTCTTCTACGAGAGTGTCGTGCGGCCCACCTGTGAACAGCTCGGGCTCACGCTCCTCCGCGCCGACCGGCTCATGGACGCCGGGCTTCCCGAGAACCATCTCCCTCGACTGATCGCCGAAGTGGACATCGTCGTCGCGGACCTCAGCGGATCGGACGAGGAACTCGTCTTCGCGCTGGGGATGCGCCACGCACTCGGCCGTTGCACCGTCCACGTCACCGAAGGGCCCGGATCCCTCCGGGGGACAGGGCGGACCCCGTCCGTCGAGCTTCCCTCCCATTCCTCCGGCGCGACCAGGGCTCGGCAGCAGCTGACGGCCGTACTCGCCGACATCTCCCGCGAAGCGCCGGTCACGCTCTCCCCGTCCGCGCCGCCCCCGGCGTCCCCCGCTCCGCCGACGTCTGTCCTCTCCACCCTGGCCGAGGATGACGCCGCGGACGCACCCGGGTTCATCGACCTGGCGGTGGAGGCCGAGGCGCAGTTCCAGGCCATCTCGGGCGACATGGCCGATGTGGAGGCAGCGTTGGCCGACCTCAAGGCGATGTTGGAACTCCTCGGGGAGGACATGACCCGCTTCGGCCACCGCGGGGTGACGACCGGTGCCAAGTTGGCGATCATCAACCGGCTGGCCAAAGCCATCGACGGACCGGCGCGCGATCTGGAGTCCGCCGCCGAGCGGTTCGCGGAGCGCATGACGGCCGGTGTCGTCGCCGTCGACGCGTTCCTGGAATGGACGGCGAACACCCCGCGCGCCGACTGGCCGGACAACGTGCCCGGCATCCTGGACGATCTGCTCAGCACCTCCTCAAAGGTGCAGGCCAGGGCGGGGGACTTCGCCGGGGCGACGGGATTGATCAACATGGTCGGTGCCGCCAGCAGGCATCTGCGTGGACCTATCAGGCGGATCATCGGGTCCCTCCAGACCCTCTTCCGGAGCGTGGCAGTGTTCGAGGAGTGGCGGGCCAGGGCGGTGGCGCTGAAGCAGGACTGACCCCTTTCCGACCTCTGCGCGCGCCCGAGGGCCACTTGAGGAAGCTCTGGTGGTCCCGGGCGCGGTGCAGGAGGGCCGGGCACCGGGCCTCGAAGGGCGTCGGCTCGCCTCACATGAACTCGACGAGCCTCACGCGAACTCGGCCAGTCTCACGCGAACTCGGCCAGTCTCACGCGGAGCCGACCGGGATCAGGCGGACTCGACCGGGATCAGGCGGACTCGACCAGCCTCAGAAATCGCCCCCAGTCCCACAGCGGCCCCGGATCCGTATGGTCCGTACTCGGTATCTCATGGTGGGCGATGATGTGCGCGCGGTCCCTCGGAATCGCGTGCTTGGTACATATCGCGGCCGTCAGACGCGCGGAGCTCTCGTACATCACATCGGTGAAGTACTCCGGCTCGTCGATCCAGCCCTCGTGCTCGATACCGATGCTGCGGGTGTTGTAGTCCCAGTTCCCCGCGTGCCAGCCGATGTCGGACTCGCGTACGCACTGGGCGACATGGCCGTCGCGGGAACGGACCACGTAGTGCGCGGAGACGTCCTTGCTCGGGCGCTGGAAGACGGAGAGGGTGTTGGCGTAGGTGGTCTGTGCGACGTGGATGACGATGAGGTCCACCGGGTGGTCCGTGGGGCGGTCGGCCGGCGTGTAGTTGGAGTCGTGGGCGGGCTGCCACTCGGCGGGTGCGTAGTCCGGCGCCGGGGCGAGGGCACCGGCCCGGGGCGTGGGCAGCAGGGCGTAGGGGACGGCGGCGAGGGCGGCACCCTTGAGCAGGTGGCGGCGGCCGGGCAGGTGGCGTGGGGCGGTCGGGAGGCGGGGGCCGGGGTTCGCGGGCGGGTTCCGCTGGTCGCTCGTCACTGCACAGCTCCGATCTGCCGGGACGGGTGGTGTCCGCTGTCTTGGTCCGGGGCGGGCGGTGCCCGCAGTCCTGGTGGGGTGAGGGACGGCGCCGACGCGAGACCGTTCCACCGGCCCCGCACCTCCGTCCACAGCGCTCACGATGTGCGCCGCGTGTGATTCACGGTAGGCGGCGCAACGGCCGGGTGGCGGGCCGGTTCGGTTTCCGTGGACAGGCGTGGGGTTGTGGATATCTCGGCCATCCGAAGGGGTGACGCGCGGGACAGTGTTGACGGTTGCGGCCGGTGGACGGGCTGGTGGCCGCGGTTCGGGAGGGGCTCGACGGGCCGTTGACCGTCGGCGGCAAGGCAGGCGCCAGAGGCCGGGGAAGGAGGCCGGGAAGGGCAGGTGTCGGTCGCGTGGAAGTGCGGGTGTGGGCCAGCGTCCAGGGCTGGTCCGGGTCCACGGCAGGACCGGCGGCGGTCAGGGGGTACGGTCAGGCCCCGGTCAACGGCGGCAGCCGCCGGGCAACGGCAAAGGCAGACGCCGGTCCACAGCACGCACAGCGTCGGTCAACGGCAAGGACACCTACCGGCCCAGGCAGTCCTACGCCCGTCCCGCCACCGCCCCCGGATCGTCCAGCACCCTCCGCACCACCGAGTGCGCCGCCCCCAGCAACGGTCCCTCCGAACCCAGACGTGACACCGTCACCGGGCATGCCCGTCCGGCCGTGCGCCCGTCCAGCTCCTCGCGCAGGGACGGCAGCAGCCAGGGCGCCAGGGCGGCCAGCGCGCCGCCCAGGACCACGCTCCCGGGGTCGAGGAGATTGACCGCGCCGGTCAGGGCGATGCCCAGTGCCGTGCCCGCCTCGCGCAGGGCGCGGCGTACATACGCGTCGCCCCGCTCGGCCCGTTCGGCGAGCAGTTCCACGCGGTTCTCGCCGGGTTCGATCCCGGCGGCCCGCAGTACCGCCTCCCCGCCCGCGTACTGCTCCAGACACCCGCGCCCGCCGCAGGCGCACCCCGGCCCGTCCGGGCGGACCGGGACATGGCCCAACTCGCCCGCGAATCCCCGGGTGCCCCGCAGCAGCCGCCCGTCCACGACGACCGCCGCGCCGATGCCGATCTCCGCCGACACATGCAGGAAGTCGCGCGGGGTGTCCTCGCCGAGCCACAGTTCGGCCAGCCCGCCGAAATTGGCCTCGTTGTCCACGGCGGGCGGCAACTCGGGCGGGAACAGGGCGGCGAGATCGGTGTCGCGCCAGTCGAGGTTCGGGGCGCGGACGACCGTACGGGCGTCGCTCGCGACCAGGCCCGGCACGGCCACGGCGAGCCCCGCCGCCCACAGCCCCTCGCGTTCGGCCTCGGCGACGACCCGGCGCAGCAGTTCGGTGAGGTCCTCGGCCACCGGCTCCGGCGCACGACCGCGGTTGGGGCCCTGCCGTACGGCCCGCGCCCGAACGCGTCCGCGCAGGTCCACCGCGCAGACCGCGAGATGGTCGACGCCGATCTCCGCGCCGATCCCCGCAGGACCGCGTCCGCTGACGGCGAGCGCCGAACCAGGGCGGCCGACCCGTCCGGGGCGTTCGGGGCCGAGTTCGTCGAGCAGGCCCGCGCGGACGAGTTCGTCGACCAGCGTGGACACCGCCGCGCGGGTCAGCCCGATGCGCGAGGCGACCGCGGCACGCGACAGCGGTCCCTCCGCGCTCACGGTGTGCATCACGCGCGCGAGATTGCGCCGCCGCATGCCCTGTTGGGTGTCGGGCAGCGCGCGTCCGGGACCGGCTGAGTGTGCCTCGTGCAGCGGTGCGGTCATGCCTCCGTCAATCCTCAGTGGCTCCGGGACGCCCGCGCGGGCCGTCCTCGACGACTTTCCTCGACGACTTTCCGTACGCTCAGGCAGCTCTCGGTACGCTCCCTGCCCCTTGGGCGTGTCCGTGAAGTCCCGTCTGGCACCGTCCCGCGCGGCGTTGTCGGGCCCGCCCGCGTACGCCCAGTACACGGAGCCCTCCGCCTTGCGATGCTCGGTACCGGACGCCGCGAGCCCTGCCCCACGGGCGGACGACCCTGCGTCGCGGACACGCCCTAGGCACGTCGGACGGATCTCCGCGGCGTCGCGGTGTCCGGCACGCATTCTGGCCGCACCGGACAAATGCCCCCGCAACGGAGCTGCCAGAGCTTTCGCCCGCGCACCGGGAGCACGCACGGAACACCGCTCCTCCACCCACGCACCTCCGTCAGACACGTCCTAGCCGCCCTCCGGCCTCCGCTCCAGCAGCGGTGCCGCGTCGGAGAGTACCCCGGAGATCCTGGCCAGTGTCCCCTCGTCCCGCTCCACCGCATCGAGCACCGGCCCGCGCGCGGTGTTCCAGCGCCGGGCGACGGCGGCCGGGTCCTCGCCGGTGAGCACGCCCGCCGCCTGCGCCGCCGCGCCCAGCGCCACCAGCTCCTTCGCCTCGGGCACCTGCACCGGCCGCCCCGACAGCCGCCGTACGGTCTGCTGCCAGGCCCGGCCGCGCGCGCCGCCCCCGATCAGCAGCAGCGGCACCGACGGGTCCGCGTCCTGGTCGAGCACCAGGTCCAGGGCGCCCAGCAGCGCGTGGACGGCACCGTCGTAGGCCGCCTGGAGGAGCTGGCCTGCGGTCGTGTCGTGGCGCAGCCCGTGCAGCAGCCCCGAGGCGTTCGGCAGGTCGGGGGTGCGCTCGCCGTCCAGGTACGGCAGCAGGGTCACCGACGTGCCGGGTTCCACCGCCTCCCGGTCCAGGCCCAGCAGCGTGGCCACCCGGTCCACGGCGAGCGTGCAGTTGAGCGTGCAGGCCAGCGGCAGCCAGTCGCCGCGCGCGTCGGCGAAGCCCGCCACCGTGCCGGTCGGATCCGCCGGGCGGCGCCGCGCCACGCCGTACACGGTTCCCGACGTGCCGAGGCTCAGCACCGCCGTGCCCGGACGCAGCCCGAGGCCGAGCGCCGCCGCCGCGTTGTCGCCGGTACCGGGCGCCACCAGGGTGCCCCTGGCGAACGGCAGGTCGTGGCCGTCGCGCACGGTGCCGACGACCTCGCCTGGCCGGGCGACCCGGGGCAGCAGAGCGGGGTCCAGGCCCACGTGCGCGAGGATCTCGGCGTCGTACGACTCCGTCGCCGATGCCCACCACCCCGTACCGGAGGCGTCCCCCCGGTCCGTCGTGCCCACGCCCGTGAGGCGCTCGGTCAGGTAGTCGTGGGGGAGGCGTACGGCCCTCACCGCGCGCGCCGCCTCCGGCTCGTGCTCGGCGAGCCAGGCCCACTTGGTGACCGTGAAGGACGCGGTGGGCACGGAGCCGACGCGCCCGGCCCAGAACTTAGGCCCGCCCAGCTCCTCCGTCAGCCGCCGTGCCTGCGGCGCCGACCGCACGTCGTTCCACAGCAGCGCGGGCCGGACCGGCTCCCCGCGCGCGTCCAGTGTGACCAGCCCGTGCTGCTGCCCGCCGATCGACACGGCGGCGGCCTCCCGCGCGGCGTCCCCGCACTGGCGCAGCGCCTCGCCCAGCGCATCCCACCACTGGCGCGGATCGCTCTCGCGGCCCGCCCCCGAGCTGACCTCGTGCGGGGCCTGCCCGCTCGCCACGACCTGCCCGGTCGCCACGTCCACCACCAGTGCCTTCGTCGACTGGGTGGACGTGTCCACGCCGACGACGAGCGGTCCATCGGCTGCTGACATGGGCTCTCCTCTGCTACGGCGCGCGTCACGCGGCACGCGCGCGGGTCCTGGCTCGGCTGCTGGTGTCCCGGGCTACGGCCTGTTTCCCCGGCCCCGGGACAACTATGTCTCTTCCCAGGGACGCGACGGCATACTAATTTGTTAAGCGCCATGACGAAATAGGGGCGACGACATGCGCACATCGGTGACGCATACGCGCACCCGAATCGGCACAGCGCGAGGACATTCATCAGCGAGCAAGGGAGCCGCGGCATGAACTACCAGCCCACCCCCGAGGACAGGTTCACCTTCGGCCTGTGGACCGTCGGCTGGCAGGGAAGGGACCCCTTCGGCGACGCCACCCGCAGGGCGCTCGAACCGGCCGAGACCGTCCGGCGACTAGCCGAGCTGGGCGCACACGGGGTGACGTTCCACGACGACGACCTGATCCCGTTCGGAGCGTCCGACACCGAGCGCGAATCGCACATCAAGCGCTTCCGGCAGGCCCTCGACGCGACCGGCCTGACCGTCCCGATGGCCACCACCAACCTGTTCACCCACCCCGTCTTCAAGGACGGCGCCTTCACCGCCAACGACCGCGACGTACGCCGCTACGCGCTGCGCAAGACCATCCGCAACATCGACCTCGCCGCCGAACTCGGTGCCAAGGTCTACGTCGCCTGGGGCGGCCGGGAAGGCGCCGAGTCCGGCGCCGCCAAGGACGTACGCGCCGCACTCGACCGCATGAAGGAGGCGTTCGACCTCCTCGGCGAGTACGTCACCTCCCAGGGCTACGACCTGCGCTTCGCCATCGAACCCAAGCCGAACGAGCCGCGCGGCGACATCCTGCTGCCGACCATCGGCCACGCGCTGGCCTTCATCGAGCGCCTGGAACGGCCGGAACTGTACGGCGTCAACCCCGAGGTCGGGCACGAGCAGATGGCCGGCCTCAATTACCCGCACGGCATCGCCCAGGCCCTGTGGTCGGGCAAGCTCTTCCATATCGACCTCAACGGCCAGAACGGCATCAAGTACGACCAGGACCTGCGCTTCGGCGCCGGCGACCTGCGTGCCGCCTTCTGGCTGGTGGACCTCCTGGAGACCGCCGGTTACGCGGGCCCGCGTCACTTCGACTTCAAGCCGCCGCGGACCGAGGATCTCGACGGTGTCTGGGCGTCCGCCGCCGGCTGTATGCGCAACTACCTCATCCTCAAGGACCGCGCCGAGGCCTTCCGGGCCGACCCCGAGGTCCAGCAGGCCCTGAGGGACTCCCGTCTCGACGAACTGGCCCGTCCCACGGCCGCCGACGGACTCCAGGCGCTGCTCGCCGACCGCGAGTCGTTCGAGGACTTCGACGTGGAGGCCGCCGCCGCGCGCGGGATGGCCTTCGAGCGGCTGGACCAGCTGGCGATGGACCATCTGCTGGCGGCGCGGGACTGAGCGAATCCGGCCGAGCCCGGACGGTCTGGGCGCGTCCGCGCGGGTGGCCGTCGATCAGCGCCGGTGAGGGGCGTCCGTGGACGGTCGGGCGGCCACCGGCGAGGCCTGGCCGGTCGTCCGACCGGCCGCCGCGCGGAGTGTTGCGGAATCGTGCCGTCCGGTGCATGGGTCCGTAGCAACCTCCGCGCGGGGGTCGCCCGGTGATCCCACTGCGGCGATCCTGGACGGCATGGCCACGCCACCTGTACCGCCGCAGCCGCCCGAGCCGCCGCGCGACACGCCGCCGCCCGGCAACCCACCGCCCCCGGGCGGCGGTTTCGGACCGACGCCCGACGACTTCGGCGGCCCCTACGATCCCGGGGGCCGCCGAGGGCGCCGCAACCCCCTGATCCTCGCCCTGGCGGTTCTGGTGGCCGTCGCGGCCGTCGGGGTGATCGTGGTCATGGCCAACGACGGTGACGACCCGTCCGGCCCCGCGCCCGCCGGGAGCGACACCGGCCAGGGAACCGGTGAGTCGCCCGACCCGTCGCCGGGCCTCCCCACGGATCTCCCGACCGATCTGCCGTCCTTGCCCTCGGGGTTGCCGACCGACCTGCCGAGCGGGTTCCCGAGCGACTGGCCCAGTGACTTCCCGAGCGGTTGGCCCAGTGGTTTTCCGAGCGACTTCCCGACGAACCTGCCCAGCGGCCTCGAATCGCTCTTCCCGTCCGGCCTGCCTTCGTTCGACGCGGGCGATCTGCCGTAGGGGAAACACGCCGGGCGGGAACGAGGACGGTCCGATCGACCCGCGCAGGAGGTCCGCCCGGGGATCAACCGGAGGCCGATCGGATGTCAGGAAGGGATCATCGGGGATCAGCCGGGGATCGGTCAGGGATCACCGGAGATCAGATGTCGCGCGGCAGCCGGACGTACGTCACCTTCGTCTCGATCCCGCTGTCCACGAGCCGGCCCTGCGTGTCGAACGCCTCGGCGCCGTCCGTCATGCCGAAGTCGTTGTCGTTGATGACGGCGATCGTGCGGTCGTCCACGAGCGCGACGCCCTCGATCTTCCCGGGCACCCCGTCGACCTTGCCGAGGTCGACCACAAGGCTCTTGCCGAGCACCGGCACGCCCGCGGCGGCCGGGTCCTCCAGCTCCTCCAGCGACGGCGACGTCGTCTTGTCGTCCCACTTCTCGCCCAGGATGTCCGCGGACGGCTTCAGACGCACCAGGTTCAGTCGCGCGGACTTGTCGGTGCGCTCCTCGACGAGCAACTGGTCCCGGCCCACGGCGACGACCGAGGAGATCTTCAGCTCGGAGGTGTCGTCCTCGCTCGGATCGACGACGTTCACCGGGTCGAACTGGTAGGCGTACTCGGCGGTGACGGCCTGCTTCTTCGGCGAGAAGCGCAGCAGACGGGTGGTGAGCGAGGCTTCCCCGGCGTCCTGGTCCGGCACCGAAAGCGGGCTCTGCACGGCCATCACCAGGTCACCGCCGGGCAGCAGCGCGAGCCCCTCGAAGCCCCGGTTGATCTTCCGGTCGAGCAGGATCGACGGCAGCGCCTCCACGACCGGGTAGTCCGCGCCCTTGAGGTTCAGCCCCTTGGGCACGTACCGGGTGAGCACCTTGCCGGCCGAGGAGACATGCACGAGCGACGGGCCGTACTCGTCCACCAGCCAGAAGCTCCCGTCCGCCGCGCGGACGATGCCCTCGGTGTCGAGCCCGTTCGGGTTGTACGACAGCGGCTGCTGGGCGTTGAAGTTGTACGGCGCCTCGTCCCGTCCCGCCTGGTTCGGCAGGCCGGTGACCGCCTTGCCGGAGCGCGTGGTGATCGGGATCGAGTCGAGCACCTTCACCGTCGTGCCGGTCACCTTGATCTTCACGATCGCCGGGTCGAAACCGGGCACGGGGAAGGTCCGGCGCTTGACGCCGTCCACCTTGATCTGGCCGTTGGGGCCACGGTCGGTGACGGTCCAGAACTCGTCCTTGCGGCCGGTCGGGTAAAGGTCACTGCCGATGCCGCCGAGGTCCACCGCGCGGTCGTCGGCCACCGTGCCCGGCAGCAGCTGATTGCTGAACGTGCCCAGCGGTATGTCGCCGAGCGTCGCCGTGCGCACGACCTCCGGTTCCTGCTGCTGACGCGAGCCGGCGGACGCGGGAGAGGCCGCCGCGAGGGAGGCCAGGACGGCCAGCGGAAGACCGGCGGCGACAGAACGGTGAACTCGGCGCCGACCGGCGGATTGCGGGGACATCTGGCCCTCCAGAGGCTCAATTTTCCTGACAGCGGCCAGATTTCAACCTTTGCGGCGGAACGCTGTGCCACGGGCGGGTGAACACAGGGCGTGGGGGCCAGATAGGGGGCACCGCCCGCAGGGGAGACCACCCGGGGAGGGGCGGGG
>NZ_JBHYUG010000094.1:0-33485 GCF_042749375.1 Streptomyces sp. NPDC059477
GTGACAGTGTGCTGGGGGGGGGGAGCAGCCGCCCCCCCCCGCTGGGGGCGGCGCGCGGGCCCCCCCGCCCGCGACCCCCCCCCCCCCGCCGCCCCCCGGTGTCCACCAGCTCGCCGGGGGCCGCCGCCCCGAACCACACCGCCGTACACCCGTGTTCACGCAGCAGCCCCACGGCCCGCCGGGTGGCGCCCGGCGTCGGCAGCAGCATCGTCGTGGGGTCCCGTACGACGGTGAAGGGCTGTTCGGCGTCGAAGGCGGCGGTGGCCTCGGCGCCCTCGCGGCCCCGTTTCCAGGTGGAAGCGTAGACGACCAGCCGCTCGGGGTCGAGCCGCAGGGCCATGTTGTGCAGGAAGGCCTGGATCCCGCCGGGGCGGGGCGGGAAGTCGTTGGTGACGACAAGGGTCTTGCGCATCGCCGCCGAGCCTACCCAACGTAGACTCACCGCTCGGCACGGCCGGGCGTGGGAACAGGGGTTTCAGTGAAAAAGTCGGAGACGCGGCGCACTTTGCCCTGGCTGCTGACCCTCTGGGCGCTGACCCGCCTGATCCTGCTGCTGCTCGTCCTGAAGGTGTGGGTCTTCCCCGGCCCCGACGTCACCAGCGATGTCTCGGTGATCTACCAGGGCTGGTACGAGGTGCTGCGCACCGGAACGTTCCCTCTGGACGATGTCACCTGGCAGTACCCGCCCGCCGCCGCGCTGCCGATCCTCTCCCCCGCCGTGCTGCCGTTCCTGGACTACGCGCAGGCGTTCTTCGTGCTGGCCTTCGCGGCCGATCTGGTGGTGCTGCTGCTCCTGCTGTACGCGGGGGCCCGCCCCGGCCGCAGTCCGCGCGGGGCGTGGGTGTGGGTGGTGGGCGTCCCGCTGCTGGGTCCCACGGTGTACGCCCGCTACGACGTGATGGTGACCGGCGTCGCCGTGGGCGCGCTGCTCGCCGGGGCCCGGCATCCCCGGGTGATGGGGGCGCTGGCGGGGTTCGGGGCGCTGCTGAAGGTGTGGCCGGCGCTGGTGCTGCTGGGTGCGCTGAAGCGCCGGGCGTGGGGGGCGGCCCTGGTGACGGCGGGCGCTCTGGCGGCGGTGTTCTGGCTGGCGATGCCGGGGGCGTTCGCCTTCCTGACCTTCCAGCGGGACCGGGGCACCGAGGTGGAGTCCCTCGGCTCGCTGGTGTTCCACATCGCCCGGCACCACGGCTGGGAGGGGCAGGTGCTGCTGAACTACGGCTCGGTGGAGTTCATCGGCCCGTACGTCGAGTGGGTCAGCGTCGGCGCGCTGGTGCTCAGCGCGGTGGCCTTCGGCTGGCTGCTGGTGTGGCGGCTGCTGGCGGTGCGGTTCGAGGCGCAGACCATGGCCGACGCGGCGTTCGTCGGGGTCCTGATGTTCACCACCACCAGCCGGGTGATCAGCCCGCAGTACATGGTGTGGCTGGTCGGCATAGCGGCGGTGTGCCTGGGCTATCGGGCGAGCCGGATGCGTCTGCCGGTCCTGCTGATCCTCGCGGCCTGTTTCTTCACCGTCCTGGAGTTCCCCCTGTGGTTCTCCCACGTGGTCGCCAGCGACACCCTGGGCGTCACCCTGCTGATCCTGCGCAACGGCCTCCTGGTGGCGGCGACGGTCCTGGCCTCCCGAACCCTGTGGCGAGCGACGGTGACGGCGAGGCCCCCCGGCACCCCGTTGCAGCCCCGCTGGGCCCGCCCGGAGAACACCCGCGTTTCCCCCTGAGGCCCGGCCCGGCAATCCCGGCGGTCCTGAAGCGCCCCGACCGCCGGGCCAACACCACCCGACCTGCCGACACCGCCCGATCCGCTCGCACGGATCGCTGTGCCAGCCTCGACGGACCCACCGACACCGGCCACACTGCCAACCGCAGCCGACCCGCCGACACCACCGCAGCGCCGGCCCACCCGCCGACACCGGCCAGCCCGCCAACACCGGCCGACCTGCTGACACACCGGCCGCTCTGCCGCCTCGGCCAACCCGCCGACACCACCGCTGCGCCGACCCCGGCACACCCGCCAACCTCGACAAGCCCGCCAGCACCGCCGCTGCACGCTGTGCCAGCCACAGCCGACCCGTGAACCTCGGCCAGCCCGCCGGCCACCGGCCGCCCAGAGATCCCAGCCGCCCAAGCGTCGGCCACTCCCCAGACACCGACCACCCCGCTCCCCCATCACCTGCCGTCGCCGCCGAGCCGCAGGCACCCAGCGATGCTGCCAACCCGGCGGGAGCACCGGGCTCGGCACACCGCAGGCGGGAGCGAGCGAGGAGCATCCCGGTCACCCCGCCGACACCGGCCAGCCCGCTGGCACCGGTCACCCTGCCGCCTCAGCCGACCCACCGACACCGATCATCCGACGATCCCGGCCGCCCAAGCACCGCCCCCCAGACACCATCCGCCCGATCCCCCATCGCCCGACCTCCCCGCCGAGCCCCAGGCACCCGGCGATCCCGGCGACCCGGCGGGAACGCCAGACCCCCGGCAGGGCGTGACCCGCCCCAGACGGGGCACAGTCAGCACCCAGTCACCCCACCAACCCTCACCCTCAGCCTCACCTTCAGCCCCGGACACCCCCGCCCCCGCCCCCAGCACCCAGCGGCCAGCGCCCCGGCGGACAGCGCCCCGCAGCCATCACCCCTCCCCCAGCACCCCCACCACATAGTCCCGCCACTCCCCCGTGAACTCTTCCTCCGTCACGCCCAGGACCTTGACCAGGGCCGCGGACACCGCGCCCTCGCGGGTGTCGTGGGTGGCGACCTCTCGGTAGAAGGCGTCGAGGAGGGGTTCGCCCCAGTGGTCGGCGATCATCCGGCAGGCCAGCCAGCCGGACTCGTAGGCGCCGGCCAGGGTGGTGGCGTCGTCGGTGAAGCCGAAGTCGTCGTCGGCGGGGAGGCCCTCCGGTACCTCGCCGGAGGCGACCGCGCGGGCCAGTTCGGGGGCGATCTCGGCGGGGGCGCGGCCGGTGCCCCGATAGCCGGCCCAGTCGGCGTAGCCCTCGGAGAGCCACAGCGGGGTGGCGGCGTTGGTGTGGGCGCGGGTGGCCACATGGGTGGTCTCGTGGGTGAGCACGATCTGCTGGCCGGAGGTACCGAGCACGGCGTACGCCTCGGGGTTGACGATGATCCGGTCGGCGGGAGCGGAGCCGCCGCCGACCTCACCGGTGGTGACCGCGGCGATCCCCCGGTAGGAGGAGGCGGGCGAGCCCAGCAGCCCGGCCATGCCCTCCAGCGACTTCGGTACGAGGACCAGGACGTGCTGCCCCCACTCGGTGCCCCAGGCGTCGGTGACGTCCGGGACCGCGCGGTCGGCGAGGTCGGCGAGGTCCCGCAGGGACTGCTCGGAGCGGCCGGCGCCCATCACCAGGCTGTGCGCGCCGCGGACCACCGAGACCGCGCCCTGGTCCCACAGCTGCTGTCCGGACCCGGAGGCGGGCCGGTCGGACGCGACCCGCCAGGCGCCGTCGGCGGCGCGGGTGAGGGTGAGGGTGCGTGCGGTGGTGACAGGGGCCGCGTCGTAGCCCTCGATCTGGTAGCTCAGCTCGGCGTCCGCGGTGAGGCTGTCCCCGGCGGCACTCGGGGCGCCGACCTCGGTCACCCGGTACGACCAGGCCGCCAGCGGCACCTCGCGGACGTTCTCGTAGCCGCCCGTGGTGTCCCCGGCCAGCAACGCCTGCGCGCGGCGGTCCAGGAGTCGCTGGACGTCCGCGCGGCCGGTGTCCGGGACGGGCGCGCCGCCGCAGGACACCAGGGAGATCAGCAGCGCGCACAGCGCGAGGACCCCGGTGACCGGGGATATCCGTGTCCGCCTTCGACCAGCCATCCGCACGATCGTAAGGCGCGCGGCCCGGTCAGACGCGGGTGACCGAGGCGATCGGCATCATGCCGACCGGGTCGTAGCGCACCGGGGCACCGGGGTAGGGGGCGTGGATGACCTGCCCGTTGCCCGCGTACATGCCGACATGGCTGGCGTCGGAGCGGTAGGTGACGAGGTCGCCGGGCTGTGCCTGGGAGAGCGGCACCTGGCGGCCCGCGTACCGCTGACCCTGGGAGGTGCGTGGGATGGCGACACCGGCCTGCGCGTACGACCACTGGGTCAGGCCGGAGCAGTCGAAGCCGCTGGGACCGTTGGCGCCCCACACATAGGGCTTGCCGACCGCGGACTGGGCGGCGGCCACCGCGGCGCCCGCGCGGCCGGAGGCGGGGACGGCGCCGGAGAGGTCGGGCAGGTCGGTGCGGCTCGCGCGGGAGGCGCGGTCGTAGGCGGCGCGGTCGGCCTCGGTGAGGGAGTTGAGGAGGCGGCGGGCCTCGGTGAGCTTCGTCTCGACGGTCTTCTTGTGGGCGGCGACGGCCTTGCGGCTCTTCTCCAGCTCGACCAGTTTTCCGGCGCCCTCGGAGCGTTCCTGGCCCAGTTCCCGCAGGGCGTCCTGGAGTTCGTCGAGCTGTCCGGCCTGCTGCTCGCTGATCCGGTCCAGGACGGCCGCCTTGTCGAGGTAGTCCTCGGGGTCGTCGGAGAACAGCAGGGCCACGGAAGGGTCGATGCCGCCGGAGCGGTACTGGGCGCCGGCCAGGGAGCCGAGCGCCTCGCGCAGTTCGTTGACCCGCTCCTGCTGCCGGGCGATCCGGTCCTGCGTGCGGCGGACCTGGCCGCGCAGTGCGCCGGTGCGCTCCTCGGCCTTGTTGTACGCCTCGGTGGCCTGCTCCGCCTCGGTGTGGAGGCGGTCGACCTCGGCCCGGGTGTCATCGGCGGGGGCGGCCGGGGCCGACGGCGCGGCCGAAGCCCCTGCGGCGCCGAGGACGGCAGCGGCGGCGGAGAGCAGGGAGACGGCGACGGCACCGGCCCCCCGGTCGAACCCGGACGGTGCCTTACGGCGATGGGACCCCACAGGAAGCCGCGCTCCTTCCACTGGACGGCACACTGGACGACGTACCCGAGACGTACCGGACGACTCAAGCGCCGCGAACAGTAGCCCCGTGACGGGCCGTCGGCCAAAGACCTCCGTGGGCACACACAGTGACGCCCCGCCGCTGACGCAGGTCACCGGCGGGGCGTGGGGTCACTTCGGGGCACGGGGATTCGCCCGTTCGGGCGGTACTCCGTGTCGTGGAGCGGCGTGGATCAGATCCGGACGCCGAACTGGAAGGGCATGTTGTCGATCGACTCGTAGCGCACGACGGTGCCGGTGCGCGGGGAGTGCAGCACCTGGCCGTTGCCGGCGTAGAAACCGACGTGGTGCAGGTCGTCGTAGAAGATGACCAGGTCGCCGACCTGGAGGTCGGACTGGCTGTAGATGCGCGTACCCGCGTTGGCCTGTTCCTGGGAGGTGCGCGGGATCTGCATGCCGGCCTGGGCGTAGGCCCAGGAGGTCAGGCCCGAGCAGTCGAAGGAGGACGGGCCGGAGGCGCCGTACACGTACGGGCTGCCGATCACGCTCTGGGCCGCCGCGTAGGCGGACGTGGTGCGGCTGGAGCCGCTGGCGGGGGCGGTCTCCTCGGTGGAGGCGAGTTCGACGCGCTCGGTGGAGTCGCGGCTGGCGCGCTCCTCCTCGGCCTCCAGGGCGGCCTTCTCGGCGGCGGTGAGGGAGTTGAGGAGCTTCTGGGCCTCGGCGAGCTTGCCCTGGACCTCGTCCTTCTTCTTCTCCAGCTCGGTGCGGGTGGTGGCGAGGTCTTCGAGCTTCTCGGTGGCCTCGGCCCGGTCCTGCGCGAGGACCCGCTGCTTGTCCTGGATCTCCTCCAGGGCGTCGACCTGCTGACTGCTCAGCTTGTCGAGCGTGGACGCCTGTTCGAGGTAGTCGTCCGGGTCGGCGGAGAGGAAGAGCTGGACGGCGGGGTCGAGACCGCCGGACCGGTACTGGGCGCTGGCCAGCGAACCGAGGTCCTCACGCAGCTCGTTGACCTCTTCCTGGCCCTTGGCGACGTTGTCCTGGATGGTGGAGATCTCCTTCTGGAGCTTCTCCTGCTTCTCCTTGGCCCCGTTGTACTTCTCGGTGGCCTGCTCCGCTTCCTCGTAGAGCTTGTCGACCTGCGCCTTCACCTCGTCGGCGCTCGGGCTCTCGCTCGGGGCGGCCTGCGCGGCCTGTGAGCTGATGGCGACAGCAGCCGCTGCGGCGGTGGTCAGCACGGTCACACGTGCACGGCTCGGCTGCTTGGGTCGACGGTGGGACGCCACGGGGGCGAGCTCCTTCTTCCTCCAGCCGCCTACCGACACGCCGGCGGGCGGTGCCCCTCCGCCGTCACTCCCAATGAGTGATCACCCGAGCGGAGGTTCGAGGCCCGACCCTAGTGACCTGGCTGTGATCAGTTCAAATCCTCAGCTGAAAAATCTCGCCCCACTGGTCATTATTTACACACAACTCACAAACAGTGATCCCTGACTGACCGTACGTCGCCTCAAGATCGCACCAATTCGGGCAATCGGCCTGAAGGTTGCGGTTGGGACGCCCCGGTCGCCATGGGGGCGCACACCCGGCAAGCGGTCAGCCTCGGGCGAACCGTTTCAGAAGGACCACCGAGGCGACCGGCCGTGCACCGGCGCGCGCCACCCCGTCGGCCACCTCACGGTCGGTGGAGACGACGATGACGGGCCGGCCCGGCGGCTCGGCGCGCACCAGCTGGCGGATCAGCTCGTCGGCGGTGACGCCCGGCTTGGAGAACAGCACCCGTACGCCGCGCGGGGGCGCCAGCAGCACCGGCGCCGCCAGCTCCGCCCCGTCGAACACACAGGTGACCTCGGCGCCGGACTGCGCGGCGAGCTGCGCGAGCTGGCCGAGCAGCCGCAGGCGCTGTTTCTCCAGCGGCATCTGCGGATAGCCGGTCTTGGTGACGTTGTAGCCGTCGACCACGAGATGCGCCTGGGGCAGCGCGAGCAACTGGTCGAGAATGGCTGGGTCGTGCTCGGACAGGGCACGCGCGGCGATGTCCTTCGGGGTCATCCGGCCCGGCTCGACGGCGTCCACGGTCTCCGCGGGCCGCACCGACACCGGTGGCAGGGCGAGTTCGCGGCGCAGGCCCTGCGCGGCCTCCAGGACGGTGTCCAGCAGCAGCCGTACCCGCATGTCCTCGACGCTGCGGCCCTCGCGCGCCGCGCGCCGGGTGGCCTCCAGGGCGGCCTCGGCCTCACCGAGCCGGGACTTGAGCCGGCGGGACTCGCTCTCGGCGGCGGACACCTGGGTCTGGCCCTCGGTGCGCACGGTCTCCATCTCGCTCTGCACCTTGCGCAGCGCGGCCTCGCCGCGCCGGACGTCGCTGAGCGCCGAACGCAGCTTGCGGTGGAGCGATTCCGCTTCCTTCCGGGCCGCGTCCAGGTCGGTGCGCAGCCGCTCGGTCTCGGTGCGGATCTGCTCCTGGGCGGCGGCCAGCGCGGTGCGCAGCCGCTCCAGCTCGGCGCGGTTCTCCTCGTCGACGCGCTCGGCGTCGGCGCGCTGGGCCTCCTCGCCGGCCGCGGTGACCAGCTTCACCCAGCCGGTGGGCCGCAGCACGTACGCCGCCGCCGCCACGTCGAGCGGATCGGCGGCCGGGGGCGGGGCGCCGGAGTCCAGCGCCCCGGCGATCTCCGGCTGGGCCTCGCGCAGCTTCTCGCCGATGCGCTGGCGGAACAGCGGGTCGGTCTCCAGGGCCGCGGCCATCGCGTTGCCGGCGAACTTGGCCCGCCGGTTCGCGGTGAAGCGGGCGTACTGCCGCAGCTGCGCGGGCAGCTCGCCGACGGTCAGCCCGCCGAAGCCGTCGGAGACGATCTGCACGACCCGGCGGCGCACCCCGTCGGGCAGTGGACGGTCGAGCACCTCAGCGGCGCCGTCGTCCGGCCCCCCGCCTGTGGTCTCCACCATCCGTCACCCCAATACCTGTGCCGATCCCGGCGCGGGATCGGCGGTCCGGGGGCCCCGTCCTCCCTCAGGAGTCGGTGCCCGGCCTGTCCACTAGCTCCACCTGGTCCACCGCGTTGCACCAGCGGCAGCGCACCGTCTCGATGGTCTCACTGAGCACCTCGCGCTCCTCGACGTTCGGCGCTCCGGCCAGATCGAGGTGGACGTACTCGACCACCTTCGACGAGCGCGTCACATCGAAGCGGGTGAGATTGCCGCACAGGGCGCAGCGCCACCGCGTGGTGGCGGTGGGCAGGGGAACCGTCATCGTGACCGTCCGCTTCCTTCTCTGTAGGTCCGGGTGCTGTGGGTCCGGGTGCTGTGGTCCGGGTGCTGTGGGTCCGTGAGTTCCCCGGGCCCCGCGAGTCCGTGGGCCCCTGGAATTCCCGGAGGTCCCAGGAGGTCCCGAAGGCCCCGGAACCCCTTCCAGTGTCCGCGACGCACCAGGTTCCCTGGAACGTGTGGGTGGTAACCCTACGGCCTGGCGGCCGGGCGCCGCCCATCTCATGGCGGCGGCGAGGCGGTCTGGGCGGTTGCGTCCCGGTACGTCATGCTCTGTAGCCATGATCGGCAACTGGAGCGGGACAGCGGGCCGGACGGCGGCGCTGCTGCGCAGGCCGGCGGGTCCGGTGACGTGCGCACTGATCGCGGCGTGCTGTCTGGTCTTCCTGATCGGCCCGGCGTCCGGATTCAATCCGGCGTACGGCACCGGCGACGAGCTGCTGGCCGCCCAGCGGGTCTATTTCCGGCACTGGGGCGTCGTGCCCGCACAATTGTTCGAGGGCGACCCCCGGGCGGTGCTGACCCCCGCCACCGCGCTGTTCGTGCACGGCAGCTGGGTCCATCTGCTCGGCAACATGCTCTTCCTCTACGTCTTCGGGGTGATGACCGAGGACCGGATGGGCCGGGTGGAGTTCACCCTCTTCTATCTGGGGTGCGGCTATCTCGCCCTGCTGGGGTACGCCGCCGCCCACGCGGACTCCGATCAGTCGCTGGTCGGCGCCTCCGGGGCGATCTCCGCGGTCCTCGGCGCCTTTCTGTGTGCCTTCCCGCGCGCGCGGGTGACCAGTCTGCTGCCGTTCCTGTTCTTCCTGCCGCTGCGCTTCCCGGCCTGGGTCGTCCTGCCGTTCTGGGTGGCCCTGCAATGGGTGGCGGCGGGCCGGGCCGCGCAGGGTCCCGGGGTGGCCTATCTCGCGCATCTGATCGGCTTCGGCCTGGGCTTCTGCTACGCGTGGGCCCGTTTCGGGGGGACGGCTAGAGTGAGGTCCGCCCCAGCTCCGGCCCCCGAGGGAGAGAACCAGCCGTGATCACCGCGATCGTCCTGATCAAGACCAGCGTGGACCGGATTCCGGAGATCGCCGAGCGGATCGCCGCGCTGGAGAGTGTCAGCGAGGTGTTCTCCGTCACCGGTACCTATGACCTGATCGCGATGGTCCGGGTCAAGGAGCACGAGGAACTGGCCGAGGTGATCCCGGGCCGGATCAGCAAGATCCCCGGCGTGGAGGGCACGGACACGCACGTCGCCTTCCGCACCTACTCCCAGCACGACCTGGAGGCGGCCTTCGCGATCGGCCTGGATTCCTAGGACCACCACCGGCCGGACTCCCGGCACGAGGGCCCGTGGCGACGCGGGGACGGGGCCGTCGCGCGGAGGGGGCGTGAGACCGCAACGGCCCCCTGAGCACCGTACGGCCCCTTGGAACACCTCCACCGCCTCCACCACGCGCGCACCCCACCGAGCGAACCCTCCACCGATCCCACGAGGCACCCCGCCGAGCGACCCGGCCGAGCGCGACCCCACCGGCACCCTGCCCCACGCCCCGGCTCCATGAAGACTTCCTCATCTTCACTTCATCCTCATTACCGGACGGCCCCCGCAGCATCGATGCCATGGTCTTCTCCCACCGCCTGGCGGCCCTCGCCGCCGTCGTCGTGATCCCGCTCGGGATCGCCGCGACCAGCTTCGTCCTCACCGACCGGCCGGAGTCGCCGGAGGTGCCGGCCAAGGTGGAGCTGGACAGCGGCTCCCCCACCACGAGCCCCGACCGGCCCGCCCCCACCCCCAGCGACGAGGTGGTCTCCCCGCCGCCCGCGACCGACGCCCCCGGGGCGCCCACCGGCCCCGCCGCAACACCGACCGACCCTCCCCCCACGCCGCCCGGCGGCACCGGCCAGAGCAGCGGAAACCATGACGACGACGGAAGCGAACCAGCCGGCCCCGGTGCCGGGGACGACGACGGCGCGGACGACGACGGGCCCGGCGGGGACGACGGCTGAGCACGGCCGGGCGCGGATATCCGCCCGGGTCCGCATCCTGCTGTGGCTGCTGCTGGTGATGACCGTGGCCTTCGGCTCCGTCGCCACGACCGTACGGACGATCCTGCTGCGCGACACCGATCAGCGGATCGCCGATCTGCTGGCGCAGGAGGCCGTCGAGTTCACCCAGTTCGAGGGGCGGGGCATCGACCCCGCCAGCGGACGGCCGTTCACCGACCCGGCCCGGCTGCTGCGGGTCTTCCTGGAGCGCCAGCACGCCGACGCCGACGAGGAGCTGATCGGGCTGGTGGCGGGCCCCGGCCCGGACCCCGCGAAGATCATTCAGCAGCGGGAGATCCCGGCCCTGCTCCCCCTGCACGAGGACACCGTCGCCCGCCGGGAGATCTTCGGCTCCCCCGACGCCACCGGCACCGTGGAGCGCCCCATCGGCGACATCCGCTGGGCCAAGGTGGACATCGCCCCCTACGGGGGTGATCCGCAGGCCGCGTTCGTCGTCGCGTTCCACCCGCAGCGCGAGCAGGACCGCGCCGACGAGGTGTTCCGCATCCTGCTCGCCATCTCCGGCGTCGCCCTGCTGATGACCACCGGCATAGGGTGGGTCGTCGCCGGGCGGATACTGCAACCCGTACGGCTGGTGCGGGCCGCCGCCGCCCAGCTCACCGAGCAGGACCTCACGCGGCGCATACCGGTCCACGGACGCGACGACATAGCGGCCCTCGCGGAGACCTTCAACGCCATGCTGGACCGGCTGGAGCGGGCCTTCGCCGCCCAGCGCGAGTTCGTCGACGACGCCGGGCACGAACTGCGCACCCCCATCACCATCGTGCGCGGGCACCTGGAGGTGATGGGCGACGACCCGGCCGAGCGGGAGGAGACCGTCCGGCTGGTCACCGACGAACTCGACCGGATGAGCCGGATCGTCGAGGACCTGCTGCTGCTCGCCAAGGCCGAACGCCCCGACTTCGTCACCCCCGAACCGGTCCAGCTCGCCGAACTCACCGCCGACGTCTACGTCAAGGCCCGCGCCCTGGGCGAACGCGACTGGCACCTCGGCGAGGTCGCCGACGCCGAGGTCCGGCTCGACCCGCAGCGCATCACCCAGGCCATGGTCCAGCTCGCCCAGAACGCCGTCCAGCACACCGGCCCCGGCCAGCGCATCAGCATCGGCTCCCGCGCCGAGGGCCCGCACATCGAGCTGTACGTCGCCGACCGCGGCTCGGGCGTCCGGCCGCAGGACGCCGATGTGATCTTCGAGCGCTTCCGGCGCGGCACCGCCCGGCGCGGCACCCGCGGTTCCGGCGCCGGACTCGGACTGTCCATCGTCCGCGCGATAGCGGAGGCACACGGCGGCCGGGCGAGCCTGCACGACACCGACGGGGGCGGCGCCACCTTCGTACTCACCCTGGAAGAAGCACGTCCATGACGGGAGAGGCACGCCCATGAACCGCATCCTCATCGTGGAGGACGAGGAACGCATCGCCTCCTTCGTGGAGAAGGGTCTGCGCGCCAACGGCTTCACCACCACCGTGGTCGCCGACGGCGAGGCGGGCTACGAGTACGCGCTCACCGGCGGCTTCGATCTGATCGTGCTGGACATCGGGCTGCCGGCCCGCGACGGCTTCACCGTCCTGCGCGAGCTGCGCGAGGCGCGGGTGAGCACCCCGGTGATCGTGCTGACCGCGCGGGACTCGGTCCGTGACACGGTGGCCGGCCTGGAGGGCGGCGCCGACGACTGGATGACCAAGCCGTTCCGCTTCGAGGAACTCCTCGCCCGGGTCCGGCTGCGGCTGCGTACGGCGGCCAGGGCGCCCGAGGTCACCGTCCTGAAGTCCGGCTCGCTCACCCTGGACCTGCGCACCCGCCGCGCCCGCTCCGGCGAGCGGACCGTCGATCTGACGGCCCGTGAGTTCGTGCTGCTGGAGCTGTTCCTGCGCCACCCGGGACAGGTCCTGTCCCGCGAGCAGATCCTGTCCCATGTCTGGGGCTACGACTTCGACCCCGGCTCGAACATCGTGGACGTCTACGTCCGGGCCCTGCGCAAGAAGCTGGGGGCGGAACGGGTGGAGACGGTACGGGGGATGGGGTACCGGCTGCCCGGGTGAGCCGGGGGCGTGCGTCCGGGTGGGCCCGGGGCGCGCGTCCGGGTGGGCCTGGGGGCGCGCGTGGAGGGTGAGCCGGGGGGCGCGTTCGGGCGGGTGTTCCCGGCGCTCGAACGCCCGATGAAGGCCCCTCACCAGGCCGCATGAAGTCCCTTTCATCGACGGCTCATCATGGGCTCACCGCCCGCGTGAACGCTCGATGGCGTGACCCTGAACCTCCGACTGACCGTGGGCCTGTGCCTGGCGTTCTCGCTGTGCGCCGCGCTGGCGGTCCCCGGCAACTTCCCCGGCCTGTCCGGCACCGCCCGGCTGACCCTCGCCGTCTTCGCCCTGGCGACCTGTCTGTGGATCGCCACCCCGATCGACGACACCTACATCGCGCTCGGCGCCGGACTCGCGCTGACCGTGACCGGGGTGATCAGCAGCGACACGTTCTTCGGCACCCTCGGCGACTCCACGGTGTGGCTGCTGATCTGCGCGTTCGTCCTGGCGGCCGCGGTCTCCCGGACGGGGCTCGCCGGACGGGCGGCGGCGTTCCTGGTCGGCGGGGCCCGTACCGTACGGCAGTTGACGCATCTGACGACCGCCGCGCTGGTGGTCACCGCGTTCGCCGTCCCGGCCACCTCGGGGCGGGCCGCGCTCGCCCTGCCGGTGTTCCTGGCGCTGGCCAAGGTGCTGTCCGGGCACCGGCGGCTGGTGGTGATGCTGGCGCTGCTGTTCCCGACGGTCATCCTGCTGTCGGCGGTCGCCACGCTGATCGGCGCGGGCGCCCATCTGATCACGGTGTCGGTGCTGTGGGAGACGACCGGGGAACGGGTCGGGTTCACCCAGTGGCTGCTGATCGGGCTGCCGCTGGCCATAGCGTCCTCGCATCTGGCCGCCGAGGTCGTCCTGCTCACCACCACCCGCCGGGCGGACCGCAAGCTGCCGGTCGAGATCAGCGCCGACGACATCCAGGAACACACCGAGCAGCCCGTCACCGGGCCCTGGTCGGCGGCCGAGTCGCGCTGCGCGCTGCTGCTGGCGACCGTCGTGATGCTGTGGTGCAGCGAGCCGTTGCACCAGGTGCCGCCCGCGCTGGTCGCGCTGATCGGGGCCGTGGTCGCCTCGTCGCCCGCGCTGGGCACCGTACATCTGAAGGACGCCCTGAAGACCGTGCCGTGGTCGTTGCTGCTGTTCATGGCGGCGACCATGGCGATGGGGGTCGCGCTGTCGGACTCCGGGGCGGCGAAGTGGCTGGTCTCCGGGCTGCCCGCCGGGGTGGGGCCGGAGGTGTTCCTGGCGGTGGTGGTCCTCATCAGCACGGCCGCGCACCTGGTGTTGCAGTCGCGGTCGGCGCGGTCCTCCGTGCTGGTGCCGCTGGTGGTCGCGGCGGCCGTGGGGGTCGGGGTCAATCCGGTCGCGGCGGCGCTGGCGTCCACGGCGGCGGCGGGGTTCTGCCACACGCTCCCGGCGTCCGCGAAGCCGGTCGCGCTGTTCGCGGACGTGCCGGGGGTCGCCACGTACGCGCCGCGCGATCTGCTGCGGCTCTCGGCGTTCCTGGCGCCCTTGACGGCTCTGCTGGTGTTCGGGTTCGCGGTGGTGGTGTGGCCGGTGATGGGGGTGCCCCTGCGGTAGCGCCGTCCGTCGCGCCCCTGAAGGAAGACGGGCGTTTCCCTTCCGACCGTTTCGAAGGAGCTGTTCGATGCTCTCCCTCTCCCGTATCGCCATCGCCCCCAGCGGGTTCAAGGAGTCACTGTCCGCCCAGGCCGCCGCCGAGGCCATCGCGGCCGGGGTGCGGCGGGTGCTGCCCGATGCCGAGGTCGATCTCATCCCGCTCGTGGACGGGGGCGAGGGCACCGCCCGTGCCCTCGCCACCGCCGGGGGCGGACGGCTGGTGGCGCTGTCGGCCACCGGGCCGCTCGGCGAGGTCATCGGCACGCATTTCGCGCTGCTGGACTCCGGGCGCACCGCCGTGGTGGAGATGGCGGCCGTGGCCGGGCTGTCCCTCGTCCCGGCCCGCCTGCGCGACCCCGGGGCCACCACCACCTACGGCGTGGGTGAGCTGATCCGGGCCGCGCTCGACACGGGCGCACGGCGGATCGTCGTCGGCTGCGGGGACTCCGGGACCTCGGACGGGGGCGCGGGGGCGCTCCAGGCCCTGGGGGCACGGCTGCTGGACCCGGACGGCTTCGAACTCCCGCAGGGTGGAGGGGAGTTGGTACGACTGCACCGCATCGACCCGACCGGGCTCGATCCCCGACTGGCCGGGACGGAGATCCTCGTCGCCTGCAACCCGTACAACGTGCTGTGCGGCGAGCGGGGCGTGGCCCGGGTGTTCGGGCCGCAGAAGGGGGCCACCCCGGCGCAGGTGGAGCGGCTGTCGGAGGGGCTGGAGCGGTGGGCGTACGTCCTGACGCGCGACCTGCGGGTGCGGGGCACCGACTTGCGCTCCGCGGCCGGGACCGGTGCCTCGGGCGGGCTCGGTGCCGGGCTCGCGGCGCTGGGGGCCCGGCTGAGGCCGCGCTTCGAGGTGCTGCTGGACCATCTCGACCTGGACGCCCGGCTGGCCCGCGCCGATCTGGTGCTGACCGCCGAGGGCGCGCTCGACGAGCAGACCCAGCGCGGCAAGGTCCCCGGCGAGGTCGCCCGCCGCGCCAAGCTGTACGACCGTCCCGTACTCGCCCTGGCCGGAACCCTCGGCAAGGGCGCCCACGACGTACCCGGAGTGGACGCCTGCCATGGCATCCTGCCCGCCCCGATGGCCCTGGCGGAGGCCCTGCTCCGAGCGGCGGAACTCCTCACCGACGCCACCGAGCGTGCCCTGCGGATGATCGTGCTGGGCGCCCGGCTGCCGACTCAGGCGGAGGTGTCGGGGACGCAGCGGCCGTCGACGGTGCGGTAGCTCCGGCGGGCGACGCGATGCTGCCCGCTCAGGCGGAGGTACCGGGGAGGCACCGCCCGTCGACCGTACGGGTGGCCAGGGCGAGCGATACCAAGCGCGCGACCGCCCGCTCAGGCCGAGGCGTCCGGGGACGCACCGCCCGTCAACCGCCTGATTCCCCACCCATGCCGAGGCACCGGGGACGCGCCGACCGTACGGGTGGCTCCAGCGGGCGATTCCCGGCGCCCGGCCGCCCGCTCACGCCGAGGTGTCGGGGACGCAGCGGCCGTCGACCGTGCGGTAGCTCCAGCGGGCGCCGCCGGACACCAGTTCGCGTACCGCCCGGACGAAACGCTCCACGTGCTCGTCGGGGGTGCCCGCGCCGAAGCTGACGCGGATGGCGTTGAGGGACTTCTCGCCCGGTGCCGCCTCCGGGGCCCCGCACTCGCCCTGGGTCTCGGGGTCGGTGCCGAGCAGGGTGCGGACCAGCGGGTGGGCGCAGAAGAGGCCGTCGCGGACGCCGATGCCGTACTCGGCGGAGAGCGCGGCGGCGAAGTGGGAGCTGTTCCAGCCGTCGACCACGAAGGAGATCACGCCGACGCGGGGGGCGTCGTCGCCGAAGAGGGACAGGACGCGCACCTCGGGGACGTCGGCGAGCCCGGCCCGCACGGTGCTGATCAGCTGCCGCTCACGGGCCACCAGGGTGTCGAAACCGGCGTCGGTGAGGGCCTTGCAGGCGGAGGCGATGGAGTAGGCGCCGATGACGTTGGGCGAGCCGGCCTCGTGGCGGGCGGCGCTGTCGTGCCACTCGACGTCCACGCCGCCGTCCTCGCGCCGGGTGACCCTGCGGCTGGCGCCGCCGCCCGCGAGGTAGGGCTCGGCGGCCCGCAGCCAGTCGGCGCGGCCGGCCAGCACGCCGGAGCCGAAGGGGGCGTACAGCTTGTGCCCGGAGAAGGCGACCCAGTCCACGTCGAGTTCGGTGACCGAGACGGGGTGGTGGGGGGCGAGCTGGGCGGCGTCCAGGACGATCCGGGCGCCGTGCGCGTGGGCGGCGGCGGCCAGTTCCCCGACCGGCCACAGCTCGCCGGTGACGTTGGAGGCGCCGGTGACACAGACCAGGGCGGGGCCGTGCGGGTCGCGGGCGGCGAGGGCGCGCTCCAGGGTCTCGACGGCCTGGCGCGGGGTGCGCGGGGCGTCGAGGTAGCTGACCTCGGCGTCCTTCCAGGGCAGCAGCGAGGCGTGGTGCTCGGTCTCGAAGACGAAGACCTGGCAGCCGGCGGGCAGCGCGGCGGCGAGCAGGTTGAGGGAGTCGGTGGTGGACCGGGTGAACACCACCTGGTCGTCCTCGCGGCAGCCGAGGAACTCACCGACTGTCTTCCGGGCGTTCTCGAACAGGTCGGTGGACAGCTGGGAGAGGTATCCGGCACCCCGGTGCACGCTGCCGTAGTAGGGCGCGTAGGCGGCCACGTCGTCCCACACCCGCTGGAGGGCGGGCGCGCTGGCGGCGTAGTCGAGCGCGGCGTAACCGACCTCGCCGCCGGTGACGAGCGGCACGGTGACGTCCCGGCCGAGGACGGGCAGCGGCTCACCGAGGGTGGGGGCGGCAGCGGTGATGGCGGTGGAGACGGACATGGGTCAACTCCCGTGCAGGCAGGCGGAATTCACCACGCGAACGAAGTCGCTCCAGCGCGGCGATGAAAGAGAAAAAGGGATTGCGGAGGCGGGGCTCTGCGGCCCAATCACATTCGCTTGCTCACGGAAGGCTCCTCGACGACCAGGACCCCTGGTGACACGAGGGGTCCGCGCTTGCCGCAGACCTCGCTGCCCACGGCCTGGTCTTCACCCGGGGCACCCCGCCACGGACGGAGGGTTGCCGGACAGCCGGCCGGGGCCTGATGGCTGTCGCTCATGACCTGGTCCAACATCCTGCCATACGATCATGTGTGCGCAAGGCGCAGTCCGTCATCTGGACTGCGCCCTGTGTCACACCGCGCACGCCCCTCAAGGGACGCCGTCGCGTGCCCTCAGGCGTTGCTCGCCGCCACCCACCGCTCCAGCGTCCGCTTCGCCGCCCCCGAGTCGATGGACCGCTCGGCCCGGGCCATCCCGGCCCGCAGCTGCTCGGTGAGCGGCTCCCCGGTGGGGTCCAGGGCGGCCAGCGCGGCGGCGGCGTTGAGCACCACGGCATCGCGGACCGGACCGCGTTCGCCGTCCAGCAGCCGGCGGGCGACCTCCGCGTTGAAGGACGGGTCGCCGCCGCGCAGGGCGTCGACCGGGACCAGGTCGAGGCCGACGTCCCGGGGGTCGAAGGTCTCCTCGGTGACCTTGCCGTCGCGCACCACCCAGACCCGGGAGGTGGCGGTGACGGTCAGCTCGTCGAGGCCGTCGTCACCCCGGAAGACCAGGGAGGAGTTGCCGCGCTCGGCGAAGACGCCCGCGACGACCGGCGCCATCCGGGGGTCGGCGACCCCGACGGCCTGGGCGCGCACCCGGGCCGGGTTGGTCAGCGGACCGAGGATGTTGAACACCGTACGGATGCCGAGCTGGCCGCGGGCCGCGCCCGCGTGGCGCAGCGCCGGGTGGAACCTGACCGCGAAGCAGAAGGTGATCCCGGCCTCCTGGGCCACCTCGGCCACCCGGGCCGGGGTCAGCTCCAGATTGACGCCGAGCTTCTCCAGCACGTCGGAGGCGCCGGACGCGGAGGACGCGGCCCGGTTGCCGTGCTTGACGACGGTGGCGCCGGTGCCGGCCACCACGATCGAGGCCATGGTGGAGATGTTCACCGTCTTGGCGCCGTCGCCGCCGGTGCCGACGACGTCGACCGTGCGGCCGGGCACCTCGATCACATGGGCGTGCTCGTACATGGTCCGTACCAGACCGTTGATCTCCTCGACGGTCTCGCCCTTGGCCCGCAGTGCCACCACGAAGGCGGCGATCTGGGCGTCGGTGGCCTCGCCGCGCATGATCCGGTCCATCGCCCAGGCGGTGGCCTCGGCGCTCTGGTCACGGCCGTACAGCAGCGAATTCAGTACGTCGGGCCAGGAACGGCCCGCCGCGGTGTCGCCTCCAGCGGGGGTCACAGCGCTCATCAGCCGCTCCTGGGTGAGGTCCCGCACGCGTCGGGACGGGTCGTGTCGATGCGGGTCCACCCTATCCAGCCGAGGCTTCCGCGAGGTCGCCCGTCCACGCAACGGACGAGGCCCCGCTCCGGCGTGCGGAACGGGGCCTCGGTGCGTGGCGAACGCGGTGATGTCAGGTGATCAGTGGTGGCCGTGGCCGCTGGTGATCTCCTTGTACTCCTCGACGGTCGGCTTCGGGATCTGGGAACCCTCGCCGTAGTACGCCTTGCTGAGCTTGGCGCGCAGCTTGTCGGGGGCCTTCACCTTGCGGGCGACCCCGTTCTCGTCGGTCGCCGGGCCGACCTGGGCCGGCTCGTACTGCTCGTGCGCGGTGAGGGTGTGCAGTTGCTCCTGGCTGAGCGGCTGGTGGATCTCGATGAACTCACCGTGCGGCAGCCGCTTGATGGTGCCGGTCTCCCGCCCGTGCAGCACCTTCTCGCGGTCCCGGCGCTGGAGGCCCAGGCAGATCCGCTTGGTGATGATGAACGCGGCGATCGGTCCGGCGAAGAAGCCGATCCGGACGAACCAGGTGACCGCGTTGATCGACAGCTGGAAGTGGGTGGCCCACAGGTCGTTGCCACCACCGACCAGCGTGATCATGTACATCGTGATCCAGGCGACGCCGAACGCGGTGCGCGTCGGGGCGTTGCGCGGCCGGTCCAGGATGTGGTGCTCGCGCTTGTCCCCGGTGATCCAGGACTCGATGAACGGATAGAACGCGAGGGCCATCAGGACCGCGCCGAACAGCACCAGGGGGATGAACACGCCCAGGACCAGGGTGTGGCCCCAGAAGTTCACTTCCCAGCCGGGGAAGAACCGGATCAGGCCTTCGGCGAAGCCCATGTACCAGTCCGGCTGGGCGCCCGTGGACACCATGTCCGTCCGGTAGGGGCCGATCGCCCAGATCGGGTTGATCTGCGCGACGGCCGCGACGGCCGCGATCACACCGAAGACCAGGAAGAAGAAGCCGCCGGCCTTGGCCATGTAGACCGGCATCAGGGGCATGCCCACGACGTTCTTGTTGGTCTTGCCGGGGCCCGCGTACTGCGTGTGCTTGTGGTAGACGACCAGGATCAGGTGGGCGACCACCAGCCCGAGCATGATGCCCGGCAGCAGCAGGATGTGGATCGAGTAGAAGCGGGCCACGAAGTCGGTGCCCGGGAACTCCCCGCCGAACAGGAAGAACGAGATGTACGTGCCGACGATCGGCGTCGCCAGGATCGCGCCCTGGGTGAAGCGGACACCGGTGCCGGAGAGCAGGTCGTCCGGGAGCGAGTAGCCGGTGAAACCGGTGAACATGCCCAGCACGAACAGCAGGAACCCGAACAGCCAGTTGATCTCACGCGGCTTGCGGAACGCGCCCGTGAAGAACACGCGCATCATGTGCACGAACATGCCGGCGAGGAAGATCAGCGCCGCCCAGTGGTGGATCTGCCGGATGAGCAGACCACCGCGCACATCGAAGGAGATGTGCATGGTCGAGTTGAACGCCTCGGACATCAGCTGTCCCTGGAGCGGGACGTAGGAGCCGTGGTACTCCACCTCGGTCATCGACGGGTGGAAGAACAGCGTCAGATAGACACCCGTCAGGATGATGATGATGAAGCTGTAGAGGCAGATCTCGCCCAGCATGAAGGACCAGTGGTCCGGGAAGATCTTGCGCATGTTGGCCTTGGCCAGGGAGTAGATCCCCAGCCGGCCGTCCGCCCAGTCGGCGACGCGCTCGCCGGCGGGCGCCTTCCCGCGCCTGGTCTCGTTGGTGGTGGTAGTGCTCATCCGCGCTCCCAGAAAGCAGGACCGACGGGCTCTTCGAAGTCGCCGAGCGCTTCGAGATAGCCCTCGTCGTTCACACCGATCCGCAGCTGCGGCAGGGCGTGACCGGCGGGGCCGAAGATCACCCGGGCGCCGTCGGAGAGGTCGAAGGTGGACTGGTGGCAGGGGCACAGCACGTGGTGCGTCTGCTGCTCGTACAGCGAGATCGGGCAGCCGACGTGGGTGCAGATCTTGGAGTACGCCACGATGCCTTCGTGCGACCACTCCAGCTCGCGGGCGTCCTTGATGTCCTCCGGCTGGAGCCGGACGATCATCAGGGCGGCCTTGGCGATCTGGGTCTGGAAGTCGTGGTCGTGCTCGTCCAGGCCCTCGGGCATGGCGAAGGTGAGCGAGCCGACGGCCACGTCCGAGGGGCGCAGCGGCTCGTTCGTGTTCATGTTGACCAGGAGCTTGCCGGCCTTCCACAGGGTGTGGCGCAGCGAGGTCCCGGGCAGCGGGCCGAGGTCGCGCAGCAGGATCACACCGGAGAGCGGGAACAGGGCCAGCGCGCCGAACATGGTGTTGCGGATCAGCTTGCGGCGGCCCAGCGCGGACTCCTTGGCACCCTGCCGGAAGTCCTCCATGACCTTCGCCTTGACCTCCGGGGAGGCGGCGACGGGGTGCCGCTCATCGGCGATCTCGTGGTCCGACATCAGGGTCCGGGCCCAGTGGACCGCGCCCGCGCCGATCAGGAACAGGGCGGCGCCCAGGGTCAGGCCCAGCGCGAAGTTCAGCGCGTTGATGTGCCCGATCGGGAAGACGAAGATCGACTTGTCGTGCGGGATCGCCACGTACGACGCGATGAAACCGGCGGTGGCCAGCATCGACAGCGTGAACATGAAGGCGACCGCGCGCTCGGACCGCTTGGCGGCCTGCTCGTCGATGTCCTGGATACGGGGCTCGTGGGGGGGCAGCCCCGGGTCGGCGAACGGGTCCTTCTCGTCCGCGACGGAGACCGCGCCGTGCGCGACCTGCTCAGCCGGCAGGTTCTCTTCTGGAATGTCTTGGCTACTCATGACTTCTTGGCCTTTGCGGTCCGAGCGGCGACCCAGACGGCGACCGCGATCAGCGCGCCGAGGCCGAAGATCCACGCGAAGAGGCCCTCGGCGACCGGTCCGATCCCGCCCAGCGACATGCCGCCCGGGTTCTCGGTGTCGGAGCTGTTGACCGCGTCGAGGTAGGCGATGATGTCCTTCTTGTTCTGCTCCGTCAGCGTGGTGTCGGGGAACGACGGCATGTTCTGCGGGCCGGTCTGCATGGCCTCGTAGATGTGCTTCGGGTCGACCCCCTCCAGCGACGGCGCGTACTTGCCCTGGGTCAGGGCGCCGCCCTTGCCGGTGAAGTTGTGGCACTGCGCGCAGTTGTTGCGGAACAGCTCCCCGCCCTCGGCGATGTCCGCGCCCTCGGGGCCGTACTGCTCCTCGGTCGGGACCGCGGGACCGGCGCCGAAGGACGCGATGTAGGCGGCGAGCTGGTCGATCTCGGCCTGCGAGTAGATGTTCTTCTTCGCCGGTACCTGGACGCCCTGCGACGTCGCGGCCGGCATCCGGCCGGTGGCGACCTGGAAGTCGACGGCCGCCGCGCCCACGCCGACCAGGCTCGGACCGTCGGAGGTGCCCTGACCGCCGGTGCCGTGGCAGCTGGCGCAGCCGACGGCGTAGAGCTTCTTGCCCTCTTCGATGGCGAGGGACTGGGCGGTCTCATCGGCCTGCGCCTTGTCCGCGGGCGCGAACGTGGCGTACAGCCCCCCAGTGGCCGCCAGCGCGAGGAGGAGAACGACGACCGCCGCCAGCGGATGGCGTCGTCGTACGGAGAGCTTTTTCACGGATTACCCCGGTGTCAGGATCTTCTGCGTCGATGCTGCTTCTGGAATGCGGGAGCGTGCGCGGGGCACGGGTCCGGCTACTTGATCATGTAGATCGTGGCGAAGAGGCCGATCCAGACGACATCGACGAAGTGCCAGTAGTAGGACACGACGATGGCCGCGGTCGCCTGCTCATGGGTGAACTTCCGGGCCGCGTAGGTACGGCCGAGGACGAGCAGGAAGGCGATGAGTCCGCCCGTCACATGCAGTCCGTGGAAGCCGGTGGTCAGGTAGAACGCCGAGCCGTAGGCGTCGGACGAGAGCGAGATGCCCTCGTGCTTGACCAGCTCGGTGTACTCGGTGACCTGACCGCCGATGAAGACGGCACCCATGATGAAGGTGACGATGAACCACATCCGGAGCTTCTTCACGTCGCCGCGCTCGGCGGCGAACACGCCGAGCTGGCACGTGAGGGAGGAGAGCACCAGGATCGTGGTGTTGGCCGCCGAGAACGGGAAGTTGAGGGCGTCCGCCCTCTCGCTCCAGAAATCGGGACCGGTCACCGATCGCAGGGTGAAGTACATCGCGAAGAGGGCCGCGAAGAACATCAGCTCGGAACTCAACCAGATGATCGTTCCGACACTGGTGAGGTTCGGCCGATTGACCGACGGGTGCGCGTGCCCGGTTTCTACTGTCGTTGCTGTCGCCACGACCGACATTATGTCGGTCGCTTATCCCGCCCTCACTCCGGGGGGTGCCGTTCGGAGTGTTCGCAGCGTGTGTACTGCCCGGATGGCCGATCGAATGACGGTCACGGGCGGGTTCCGACAGGTGTTGACGGCGAGTGGGAGGGAGTAGCATCCGCGGCATCGGGCAGCGCCCGTTACGGCCGTACGACGCCGATGTCGCCGATGTCACGGAGGAAGCATGCAGCCGACCGCCACGGTGCTGGTCTACAGCGACGACTCCACCACCCGCGCTCAGGTGCGGCTCGCCGCCGGGCGCCGGCCCGCGCCCGATGTACCGCCCGTCGCGTACCTGGAGTGCGCGACGGCCGCGGCGGTGGTGACGGAGCTGGACAGGGGCGGGATCGATGTGATCGTGCTGGACGGCGAGGCCTCGCCGATGGGCGGCATGGGGCTGTGCCGGCAGCTGAAGGACGAGGTGTTCGAGTGCCCGCCGGTGCTGCTGCTGATGGGGCGGCCCCAGGACGCTTGGCTGGCCACCTGGTCGCGGGCCGACGCCGCGGTGACCCTGCCGGTGGATCCGGTGGAGTTCGCCTCGGCGTTGGCCTCGCTGCTGCGTAACCGTAAGTTGCAGAGCGCCTAGGGAGCGGGGTGCGTCGCCCGGTGCGCGGGTGCGGGGTGGGGGGTTGCTCGCGCCCACGCGGCGGAGCCGCATATCGATACAGCCCCGCGCCCCTTTGGGCGTTGCCGTCCCCGGCGTCTGCAAGCCACGGTCGTTCGGTCAGACCTGTTCTGGACGGAGTCGCAGTGCGTCCTCCGGCTTCGGGCCGTCTGGGGTGCCGCCCAGGAGGGCGCTGCCGGAGCGCCAGTCCTTCCAGTCGAGGTTCCAGTCGCCGTAGCCGTTGCCGAAGGGGTCCATGTAGTCGCCGTAGGAGTTGATGACCTCGACGACATCGCCCTTGGTGAAGGTCTCGAAGAACCAGGCGGCGTTGCCGGTGCTCATGCCGACACAGCCATGGCTGACGTTGCGGTAGCCGTGGTCGCTGATCGACCAGGGGGCGGCGTGCACGTACTCGCCGCTCCAGGTGACCCGGGTGGCCCAGTAGACCGGCAGGTTGTATCCCTCCGAGGAACTCGCTGAGATGCCGACACTGGAGCCGCGCATCCGTACGAAGTACTCCTGGCCCAGGATCACCTTGATGCCGTTGCGGGTCTCGAAGCCGGGCTTGCCGGTGGTGATCGGGATGGAGTTGATCTCCTCGTCGTTGCGGTAGATCGTCATCCAGTGCGAGGCGGCGTCGGCGACGGCGACCAGCTTGTCACCGGTGGTGAACTTCAGCGTTTCGGCCTTGCCGCCCCACAGCCGGTCGCTGATCTTGATGCCCTTGAGGTTGCTGTTCGCCTTGACGGTGGCGTTGGTGGGCCAGAACTCCTTGGGGCGGTAGTGCAGCTCCTGGTCGTTCACCCAGTGCCAGGCGCCCTCCACCGCGGGCTTCGAGGTCACCTTCAGGCCGCGTTCGACGATGACGCGCTGCGCCTTGTCCGCGACCGGCTCGCTCAGCTCGGCGATGACCGGCTGGGCGACGCCGTAGGGGTCCGGGTCCGGGTCCGGGCCGAACCAGACGTCCATGCGTGTCTTGGTGCGGGGCTGGCCGGTGTCGAAGGTGTGGGTCTTGCGGCCGGGCTTGCCGTCCGCGTTCTCGGTGCTCACCCGGACCGTGTAGCGGGCGTCGGCGGCCAGCGGGGAGGTGCTGTGCCAGCGGCGCCCGTCGGCCGAGAGTTCGCCCGCGAGATAGCGCCCCGCGCCGTCGACGGCGGTGACGTCGGTGATCCGGTTGCCCTCGCCGTCGACGGTGATGTCGAGCGGCTTGGACGGGTCGGCCGGCAGGGGCTTGCTCTTGCTCCCCTTTGTCGGCTTCTCCGGTGTGTTCGGCTTCTTCTGTCCGGCCTTCTCGGCCTTGGCGCCGGCGCTTGCCTCGGCGCCCTCGCTGGGGTCGGCACTCGTGCTGTCCTTGGCGCTCTTGGCGCCGCCGGCGCTCGTGGCGCCTTTGAAGGAGATCTGGTCCGCAGCGTCGTACGGCGTGGCCGCGAGCGGGTTGCCGTCGCTGCCGCAGGCGGTGACGGTCACGCCGAGGGCCATCACCAGCAGCGCGCAGCTGACGACGGAACGGGTGTGCGGGGAGGTGCTCATGGCTTCAAAATAAGAAGCCCCGGCGAGTCCGGCGCGTTCAGTGAGCCGTGCGGGGGACGGACCCCGCGCAAATGCAGGAGCCCGGACCCTCCTGACGGAGTGTCCGGGCTCCTGGCCGTGCAGGTGAGCGCTACTGCGTCTGGTTCTCGCCGCGGTAGTACTCGAAGACCCAGCCCCAGATGCCGATCAGGATGATCGGGGCGGCGAAGTACACCAGCCACCAGCCGACCGCGATGCCGAGGAACGCGATCGCGCCGCCGACGCCGAGGGCGAGCGGCTGCCAGCTGTGCGGGCTGAAGAAGCCCACGTCACCGGCTTCGTCCGCGACATCGGCCTCCTCGTTGTCCTGGGCACCCACGTCGACCCGCCGGGCGGTGAAGCCCAGGTAGAAGCCGATCATGATGCACAGGCCGAAGGCCAGGAAGAGGGCCGTGGTACCGGCCGGCTCCTTCGACCACACGCCATAGACGACCGCCACGGCGAGGACGAAGACGCTCAGCCACATGAACATCTTGCCCTGAATCTTCACTTCCCGGCCTCCTTGCCGCCCGCGATGGCGCTGGCCCCGGAACCGCCGTGGCCGAGCTGGTCGAGCGCGGCGATCTCGGGGTGGTGCAGGTCGAACGCCGGGGATTCGCTGCGGATCCTCGGCAGGGTGAGGAAGTTGTGCCGGGGCGGCGGGCAGGAGGTCGCCCACTCCAGGGAGCGGCCGTAGCCCCAGGGATCGTCCACCTCGACCTGCTTGCCGTACTTGGCGGTCTTCCAGACGTTGTAGAGGAACGGCAGTATCGACGCGCCGAGGACGAAGGAGCTGATCGTGGAGACCATGTTCAGGGCGGTGAAGCCGTCGGCCGCCAGATAGTCGGCGTACCGGCGGGGCATGCCCTCGGCGCCCAGCCAGTGCTGGACCAGGAAGGTGCCGTGGAAGCCGACGAACAGCGTCCAGAAGGTGATCTTGCCGAGCCGTTCGTCCAGCATCTTGCCGGTCCACTTGGGCCACCAGAAGTGGAAGCCGGCGAACATGGCGAAGACGACGGTGCCGAAGACGACGTAGTGGAAGTGGGCCACCACGAAGTACGAGTCCGAGACATGGAAGTCCATCGGCGGCGAGGCCAGGATGACACCGGTCAGACCACCGAAGGCGAAGGTGATCAGGAAGCCGGTGGCCCAGAGCATCGGTGTCTCGAAGGACAGTGAGCCCTTCCACATCGTGCCGATCCAGTTGAAGAACTTCACACCGGTTGGGACGGCGATGAGGAACGTCATGAAGGAGAAGAACGGCAGCAGCACACCGCCGGTGACATACATGTGGTGGGCCCACACCGTCACGGACAGACCGGCGATCGCGATGGTCGCGGCGATCAGGCCCTGGTAGCCGAACATCGGCTTGCGGGCGAAGACCGGGATGATCTCACTGACGATGCCGAAGAATGGCAGCGCGATGATATAGACCTCTGGATGGCCGAAGAACCAGAAGAGGTGTTGCCATAGCAATGCCCCGCCATTGGCGGCGTCGAAGATATGGGCACCGAATTTCCGGTCGGCCTCCAGGGCGAACAGCGCGGCGGCCAGCACCGGGAAGGCGAGCAGGACCAGCACACCGGTCAGCAGCACGTTCCAGGTGAAGATCGGCATCCGGAACATCGTCATGCCGGGTGCGCGCATGCAGATGATCGTGGTGATGAAGTTGACCGAGCCGAGGATGGTGCCGAAGCCGGAGAAGGCCAGACCCATGATCCACATGTCGGAGCCGAGACCCGGCGAGCGGACCGCGTCCGACAGCGGCGAGTACGCGAACCAGCCGAAGCTCGCCGCGCCGTTCGGGGTGAGGAAACCACCCACCGCGATGAGCGAGCCGAACAGGTAGAGCCAGTAGGCGAACATGTTCAGGCGCGGGAACGCCACGTCGGGGGCGCCGATCTGGAGCGGCATGATCCAGTTGGCGAATCCGGCGAACAGCGGCGTCGCGAACATCAGCAGCATGATCGTGCCGTGCATCGTGAACGCCTGGTTGAACTGCTCGTTCGAGACGATCTGCAAGCCCGGACGGGCCAGCTCGGCGCGCATGAGGAGCGCCATCACGCCGCCGATGCAGAAGAACGCGAAGGACGTGACCAGGTACAGCGTGCCGATGGTCTTGTGGTCGGTGGTCGTCAGCCACTTCACCACCACGTTGCCGGGCTGCTTGCGCCTCACCGGCAACTCGTCCGCGTAGTGCGAGACCGGCGCCGGCGCCGCCCCGCCCTGAGGTTCGTTGATGATGCTCACAGCTGGTTCGTCTCCCGGTCCTTCTCGGCCTGCGTCTGCTCGATGCCGGCGGGCACGTAACCGGTCTGGCCCTGCTCGGCCAGCTCCTTCAGGTGCTGCTCGTAGCGCTCCTCGGAGACGACCTTCACGTTGAACAGCATCCGGGAGTGGTCGACACCGCACAGCTCGGCGCACTTGCCGAGGAAGGTGCCCTCCTGGTTGGGAGTCACCTCGAAGGCGTTGGTGTGGCCCGGGATGACGTCCTGCTTCATCAGGAACGGCACCACCCAGAAGGAGTGGATGACGTCCCGGGAGGTCAGCACGAAGCGGACCGTCTTGCCCTCCGGCAGCCACAGCGTCGGGCCCGGGTTGCCGGTCTGCGGGTTGGTCTCACCGGGCGTGCCGCAGGAGTAGACGCCCCCGGCGTTGTCCGGGAAGTCATCCCTGTAGCGCGTCGGGATCGCGTCGAGTTCCTCGGCCGTCTTGGCGTCGCCGGTGGAACCCTCGACGTTCTCGATGTAGTTGAAGCACCAGCTCCACTGGAAGCCGACCACGTTGACCGTGACGTCGGGCTCTTCCTTCAGACTCAGCAACTTGGTCTCGTCGCGAGCGGTGAAGTAGAAGAGGACCGACACGATGATGATCGGTACGACCGTGTAGAGGGCCTCGATCGGCACGTTGTACCGGGTCTGCGGAGGGACCTCGATCTTCGTGCGGCTGCGCCGGTGGAAAATCGCACTCCACAGGATGAGGCCCCACACCAGCACGCCGACGGCGAGCGCGGCAGCCCATGATCCCTGCCACAGGGAGAGGATCCGCGGAGCCTCTTCTGTGACCGGGGTGGGCATGCCCAGGCGGGGGAAGTCCTCCCATGTGCAACCGGTGGCGGTCGCGAGGACCAGGCCCGCGGTCAGAGCCTGAAGCAGCTTCCGCCGCATCGGGCGCCGCGGCTTGGGGGTACCTCCCACGCCCTTCAGGCTGTGGGGGAGGTCGGAGCCGTTGGGACTCACGTAGCGCCTTCCCGAGAGTCTCGCCCGCGCGGTTGGCTGCGGCCTGCCTCGCTGGTCGGTCGCCGCCCTGCGTCGGGCAGGGGTTTGGATGTTTATGCGGACCAAACCCTAGCCGACGCCCTCCGGGCCTTCGCGGGGAGGGGTGCCTCTGTCCCGGGTGGTTCGCTTGTTTGGCGGGCGCGGGTCCGGCCGTGGTTGTTCGCGCAGTTCCCCGCGCCCCTGAGGGGGTGTCCCTGACCGGGCGTTCTAACGTTGCCGTATGGGTTACTTCGATGGGGCCTCCGGGGCCCCGCTCCATCCTGTCGCGCGGGAGGCGTTGCTTGCCTCGCTGGACGACGGGTGGGCCGATCCTGCGCGGTTGTACCGGGAGGGGCGGCGGGCGCGGCTGCTGCTCGACGCCGCTCGGGAGGCCGCCGCGGAGGCGGTGGGGTGCCGGGTGGACGAGGTGGTGTTCACCTCGTCGGGGACGCGGGCGGTGCATACGGGCATCGCGGGGGCGCTGGCCGGGCGTAGGCGTATGGGCCGTCACCTGATCGTGTCAGCGGTCGAGCATTCGTCCGTGCTCCATTCGGCCGAAGCGCATGAGGCCGGGGGCGGGACCGTCACCTCCGTCGCCGTGGACCGGACGGGTGCGGTGGGTGTCCGATCGTACGCCGACGCCCTGCGGCCGGACACCGCGCTGGCCTGTCTCCAGTCCGCCAACCACGAGGTGGGGACCGCGCAGCCGGTGGACGAGGTGGCGGGGGTGTGCCGGGCGGCGGGGGTGCCGTTGCTGGTGGACGCGGCGCAGTCGCTGGGCTGGGGGCGGGTGGACGGGGACTGGTCGCTGCTGACGGCCAGTGCGCACAAATGGGGCGGTCCGGCCGGGGTCGGGCTGCTGGTGGTGCGCAAGGGGGTGCGGTTCGCGCCCCAAGGGCCCACGGACGAAAGGGAGTCGGGGCGGGCGCCCGGTTTCGGGAACCTTCCGGCGATCGTCGCGGCGGTGGCCTCGCTGCGGGCGGTACGGGCCGAGGCGGCCGGGGAGGCGGTACGGCTGCGGGAACTGACGGAACGGATCCGGGCGCGGGTGCCCCGGCTGGTCCCGGACGTGGAGGTGGTCGGCGATCCGCGGCGGCGGCTGCCCGGGATCGTCACCTTCTCCTGTCTCTACGTCGACGGAGAGGCCCTGCTGCACGCGCTGGACCTGGCCGGCTTCTCGGTGTCCTCCGGCTCCTCCTGCACCAGCAGCACCCTGACGCCCAGCCATGTGCTGCGGGCGATGGGGGTGCTGAGCGAGGGGAACGTACGGGTGTCGCTGCCGCTCGGGACCCCGGAGGGGGAGGTGGAGCGGTTCCTGGAGGTGCTGCCGGGGGCGGTGGCGGGTGTCCGCGAACAACTGGCCACCGCGGCGCCCACCACCGCCGTGCACGAGGACACGCTGGTGGTGGACGCCCTGGGCAAGCTGTGCCCGCTCCCCGTCATCGAACTGGCCAAGGTGATCGGCCGGGTCCCGGTCGGCGGCACGGTCCGGGTCCTGGCGGACGACGAGGCGGCCCGCCTGGACATTCCGGCATGGTGCGAGATGCGGGGGCAGGAGTACGTGGGGGCGGAGGCGGCGGAGAAGGGGACGGCCTATGTGGTCCGCCGGACCAGCTGACGTCCCCTGCCCCTGTTCTTGCCCCTGCCCCTGTTCCTGTTCCTGTTTCTCAGAGGCTCGCCCGGGGGCTCAGCCCAGGTAGCCCCGGACCTCGTCCCCGGCCTCGTGCCCGTACGCCTTGGTGAAGCGGTCCATGAAGTGGACCCGGCGCAACTGGTACTCCTGTGTGCCCACGGTCTCGATCACCAGCGTGGCGAGCATGCAGCCGACCTGCGCCGCCCGCTCCAGGGAGACGCCCCAGGCCAGCCCGGACAGGAACCCGGCGCGGAAGGCGTCGCCGACGCCCGTGGGGTCGGCCTTGCGCTCCTCCTCCGCGCAGCCGACCTCGATCGGGTCCTCGCCCGCGCGCTCGATCCGTACGCCGCGCGCGCCCAGCGTGGTGACCCGGTGGCCGACCTTGCCGAGGATCTCCTCGTCGCTCCAGCCGGTCTTGGACTCGATGAGTCCCTTCTCGTACTCATTGGAGAAGAGGTACGCGGCTCCGTCCAGCAGTATCCGGATCTCCTCCCCGTCCATCCGGGCGATCTGCTGGGAGAAGTCGGCGGCGAACGGAATGCCGCGGGTCTTGCACTCCTCGGTGTGCCGGAGCATCGCCTCCGGGTCGTCGGCGCCGATCAGCGCCAGGTCGAGGCCGCCCACCCGGTCGGCGACGGTCTTCAGCTCGATCAGCCGGGCCTCGCTCATCGCGCCCGTGTAGAAGGAGCCGATCTGGTTGTGGTCGGCGTCGGTGGTGCAGACGAACCGGGCCGTGTGCAGGGTCTCGGAGATCCGGACCGAGTCGGTGTCGACGCCGTGCCGGTCCAGCCAGGCACGGTACTCGTCGAAGTCGGCGCCGGCCGCGCCGACCAGGATCGGCCGGGTGCCCAGCTGGCCCATGCCGAAGGCGATGTTGGCGCCGACCCCGCCGCGGCGGACGTCGAGCTTGTCGACGAGGAAGGACAACGAGACCGTGTGCAATTGGTCCGCGACGAGCTGGTCGGCGAAGCGGCCGGGGAAGGTCATGAGGTGGTCATTGGCGATGGAGCCGGTGACTGCGATGCGCACGGCGAGGACGCTCCTCGGTGGACGGCAAGTGACAGTCAACGCTACCGGGTCCGACGGGCGCCGCTGAAGCGGCCAAAACTACCCGATAGTAGATCTTTCTTCGCACCCTCCGGCGTGCCTACGGTTCCTGTATGACGAACCTCAGGGTCCACTCCCCCGCTCCGGCCGACCTCGAAGGCGACCTCGCGTCGCTGCGCGGGGACTGCGCCCGGATGGCCCCGCACTACCCGGTGCCGCGGCGCGGCGCCACCAGCCCGGTCCCGCCGGCGCTGATCCACGGCGTGACCGTGCCGCCGGGGTCGGCGCGGCTGCTGGACGCCATGTCGGACTACGGGGACTGAGGCAGCACCGCACCCCTTGGCGGAACCGGGCCTTCCGGCGGCCCCGGCGCGCGCCGGGAACCGTGCGCTCCCCCGCCGCGTCCCATCGGCGTCCCCTGTCCGGGGGATCGGGCATACGCCCACCCCGGTGCCCTCGATCGGCAGGGCCGGGGCATCCGGGACAGCTGCGCGGCCGAAGGAGCGATGCGGTGAACACCGAGCGACCCGACAACCCCGAGCCGGGGCCCGGCCCCGGGCCCGATGTGGAGGCTGTGGCGGAGTCCGACGGAGTCGAGGGCGTCGGGATGGGGGCGGTGGAGGAGGCGGGCGAGGGTACGGGGAGGTACGCGGCGGGCGCGGCGGGGGCGGCGGACGCGCCCGCTGGGGAGGGCGAGCCGGGCGGGAAGGGCGAGTCGGTCGGGCGAGCCATGGGGGGTAGGAAGGCCGAGCCGGTCCAGCAGGACGAGCCGGTCCAACAGCCCAAGTCGCACAAGCGGGCCCAAGTGGCCAGGACAGCCGAGCCGACCGGGCAGAACGAGCCGGTCCAGCAGGCCGTGTCGCACAAGCGGACCCAGGTCGACAGCAAAGCCGAGCCGACCGAGGAAGGCGAGCCGGTCCAGCAGGGCGAAGCCGATGCCTCCGGGGCCGCCGGGACAGCCAGGACCGCTGGGGCCGCCGGGGCCGCCGGGGCCGCCGGGGCCGCCGGGGCCGCCGGACCGGAGAGTGCCGACGCGGACGCCGTATCCGAATCCGGGAACGCCCCGGCCGCCCCCCTCACCGACGCCACCCCCGACGCCGACCGTCCGAAAGCCGCCGGTCACCCGGCCACCACCCCCGGGGACGCCGCTCCAGACGCCGCCCAACTGGCCACCGGCCTCGACGCCGACCGCAGGCACACCGCCGGGCAGCCGACTGCCATCCCCGCGGGCCCCGCCCCCCACGCCGACCACCCAGCCCCCGCCCCCAGCCACCCGCAAGCCGCCTCCCACCAGGCCCCCGACCAGCCGAGCACCACCTCCCCGTCCTCTCTCCACCCCACCCGGCGTCGCTCCCCCCTCCTTGTCGCCTCCGTCGTCGCCGCTGTGCTGTTGGTCGGGGGTGGGGGGGCTTATCTGGCCACGTCCGCCGACAAGAGCGCGCGGAGCGCGCAGGATGCGGGGGTGCCCGCCGGGGGCGTGAGCGGTGGCGGTACTCCCCCGCCGCTCGCCCTCGACGGCCACCCCGGGGACAACGGGATCGCGCCCGGCGAGCCCGACCCCGGCGGCGGGCTGTACCGGGCCGTCGGGGAACTGCCGCAGGGCCCGGCCGACGCCCCGGTGTACACCGTGCACGGCGACATAGGTGCCGACGACGTGACCCGGCTCGCCGACGCGCTCGGCATCGCGGGCACGCCCGTCGCCGAGGGGCCGTCCTGGCGGATCGGCGGACAGGACGGCCAGGGCCCGAGCCTCTCGGTGAGCCGGCAAGGGCCCGGCACCTGGACCTTTCACCGGTACGTCCCCGGCCCCGACGGCTGCCAGAGCGCCACCACCTGCGCCGAACCGCCGGACGGGACCGGCGATCCGGTCGGCGAGGCCGAGGCCCGTGCGCTCGCCGCGCCGGTGCTCAGGGCCCTCGGGCAGGGCGACGCCGACATGGACGCGAGTCAGGTGACGGGCGCGCGGCGGCTGGTGAACGCCGAACCCCGGGTCGGCGGGCTGCCCACCCATGGCCGGCCCACCCAGCTCACGGTGAGCGCGCAGGGCGAACTGGTCGGCGGGAGCGGGCAGTTGAGCCCGCCGGTCGAGGCGGCGACGTACCCCGTGCTGGGTGCGGAGGAGACGCTGGGGCTGCTGAACGCCACCTCGGGGGACGGCCGGGTGGGGATCGGCGGGTGCGCCGAGCCCGTACCGCTGGAGGGGCAGGCGGTGTCGCCGTGCGAGCCCTCCACCGCGCTGCCGGAGCAGGGGGCGCAGCAGAGCATGTCCGTCGAGGGCGCGGAGTTCGGGCTGGCCTCGCACACCGTCGGGGGGCGGGCGGCGCTGGTGCCGTCCTGGCTGTTCGAGGTCCGAGGGGCGGGGGCGGCGGAGAGTTTCACGGTGACGCATCCGGCGGTCGACCCCGCGTATCTGGCGACCCCGTCACCCGCCGCGCCCACCGCGCCTCCCGTGGCCACCGAGTCCTCCTCGCCGTCGCCCGAGCCCTCCGGTGGGCCCGTGGAGACACGGGATGTCCAGGTGGAGGGGTACACCGCCGAGGGCCGGGAGCTGACCGTGCGGTTCACCGCAGGGGTGTGCGCGGACTACTCGGTGGTGGCGCGGGAGAGCGGCGGTCAGGTGCGGGTGACGGTGACCGAGACGTCCTGGCCGGACAGGATCTGCATTCTGATCGCCGAGATCCAGCACCGGACCGTGCAGCTCGACGAGCCGCTCGGTGACCGGCGGGTGGTCGGCTCCGGCGGCGCGGCCATCGCGCTGGAGAAGCCGGGGGCGCGGCTGCCGGGGTAGCCGGGCGTACGGAGAAGGCGGCGGCCACCCGATACCGGGG
>NZ_JBHYUG010000095.1:0-33464 GCF_042749375.1 Streptomyces sp. NPDC059477
GCACGCCCGGAATCGTCAGATGGACCAGGGCCGTGCCCAGAACGTGGGCGGTGATGTGCGGTTCCAGGGCGTCCCGGAAGGCCGCCACGCGCTCGCCCGGCACCCCGCAAGGCCCGGCGCGCGGCACCCGGCGCGCGGGGGCTGGCGCCCGGGCCCGGTCGGCGGCCGACGCGCGGCCGGGATCACGATCAGGCGCTCACTCCGCCGCGCCTGCCCCCTGTGCCCCTTCCGCCTCGCCCAGCGGCAGCCCCGTGTAGTTCTCCGCCAGCTCCGCCGCCGCGTGCGGGGACGATGCCACCCGGTCGAGCTGGGACAGCTGGAGCCGGGTCTCGAACGGGCTCTGGTCCGGGTCGCTGTGCAGGGTCGTGGTCATGAAGTAGGAGAAGTGCTCGGCCCGCCACACCCGGCGCAGGCAGGTGTCGGAGTACGACTCCAGCAGGTCGGCCGAGCCGGTCTCCTTCAGATGGGCGAAGGCGCGGGCGAGCACCACCACATCGGCCGCGGCGAGGTTCAGCCCCTTCGCGCCGGTCGGCGGCACGATGTGCGCCGCGTCCCCGGCCAGGAACAGCCGCCCGTGCCGCATCGGCTCGGTCACCGAACTGCGCATCGGCAGCACCGACTTGCCGGTGACCGGCCCCCGCTTCAGCCGCCAGCCCGGCTCGGCGTCGATCGCGAACCGGGCGTCCAGCTCGTCCCAGATCCGCTCGTCCGGCCAGTGGGCCGGGTCCGTGCCGTTGGGCACCTGGAGGTAGAGCCGGCTGACCGTGGGTGAGCGCATGCTGGCGAGCGCGAAGCCACGGTCGGAGTGGGCGTAGATCAGCTCGTCGTAGACCGGCGCCGCCTCGGCGAGGATGCCGAGCCAGGAGTACGGATAGACCCGCTCGTACGTGCTGCGCACCCCCTCGGGCACCGCCGTGCGGGCGACCCCGTGATAGCCGTCGCAGCCGATGACGTAATCGCAGGTCAGGGTCTGCTCACGGCCCTCGTGGGTGTAGCGGATCAGCGGCCGGTCGGTGTCCGCGCCCTCCACCGCGTGGACCTCCGCCTCGAACAGCAGCGGTCCGCCCTCGGCCAGTTGCAGCGCGACGAGATCCTTCACCACCTCGGTCTGCGCGTACACCCACACCCGCCGCCCGCCGGTGAGCGCCGGGAAGTCCAGTCGGTGCGCGCGCCGGCCGAAGCGCAGCTCGATGCCCTCGTGCGGTATGCCCTCCAACTCCAGGCGGGCCCCGGCGCCGGCCGCGATCAGCACGTCCGCCGTGGCCTGCTCCAGGATCCCGGCGCGCTGCCGCTGCTCGACGTAGGCCCGGTCGCGCCGCTCCAGGACCACGCTGTCGATGCCCGCGTTGTGCAGCAGACGGGCGAGGAGCAGCCCGGAGGGGCCGCCGCCGATGATCCCGACCGTGGTGTGCATGGTCTTCTCCTCGTTTCCCCGATGTCGTCGAGGGGTCGTTCGTTGCCCGTACGGTGTTCGTCTGGTGAAATATAGTTCACACTCTTCGGGTGTGAGTCTGCGCCCGGTGCCGGGCCCTGTCAACGGTCCCGCCGCCGGGCCGCCCGCGCACCCCGCCGCTGTGCTCCCCGGGTCCGCCCCGACTACGGTGGCCCGGACATCCGCCACGGAGAGCCCATGACCCCCCTGACACCCATCACCACCAGCCGCACCCCGCCGCCGGCCGGCCCCGCGCCGACGCCCGCGCCTCCCCCGGAGGCCGTCGCCCCCCTCGTCCGGGGCATCGCCGTGCTGCGCCGCCTCACCGACGCCGGCGGCACCGCCAGCCTCAGCGAACTGGAGCGCGCCACCGGGCTCGCCCGCTCCACCGTCGACCGGATCGCCGCCACCCTCGCGCGCATGGGGTACGTACGGCTGGACGGCCGCGACGCCGTCCTCGCCCCGCGTCTCATGGAACTCGGCAACGCCTACCTCGCCGCCCTGCGGCTGCCCGCCCTGCTCGGCGGCCACGCCGACGCCGTCGCCGACGCGCTCGACGAGTCGGTGTCGCTCGCGGTGCCGGACGGCGACGGCATCCGCTTCATCCACCAGGCCACCCGGCGCCGCGCCCTCTCCCTCAGCTTCCGCATCGGCGACCTGCTCCCCGCCGAACGCACCGCGCCCGGCCCGCTGCTCGCCACCGAGTGGACGCCCGAGGTCTGGCGCCGCTGGCACGACCGCCGCGCCGCCGACCCACAGGACCGGGGTTTCCCCGCCGTACCGCCCCGGCCGCACACCGCGCCCGACGCCGTCTTCGCGGCGGCCGTCGAGCGGGCGCGGGCGGACGGCTGGGCGCTGGACGACCAGTTGATCGAGCCCGGCCTGATCGCCCTGTCCGCGCCCGTGCGCACCCCGGGCGGCCGGATCGCCTGTGTCGCCAGCGTCGTCAGCCACACCAGCCGGCACAGCGCGGACTCACTGCGCGGCACCCTGCTGCCCCGGCTGCGCGCGGCGGTCGCCGCCATGGAACGCACCCTCGACGCGCCCGGCCCGTCCGGCGCACCCGGCGCCCCGTCCGGACTCGCCGGATGGACCGGCGCGTCCAAGCAGGAACTCGGCCGGGAGTTCGTCGAATCGCTGGCCCGCGGCCTGACCGTGATCACCGCGTTCGGCGACGGCCGCGACGAACTGACCCTCACCGCCGTCGCCGAGGCCACCGGACTGGCCCGCGCCACCGCCCGCCGCGCCCTGATCACCCTGGACCACCTCGGCTACGTCACCACCCGCGACCGCGGCTTCCGGCTCACCCCGCGCGTCCTCGCCCTCGGCTTCCCGCCGCTGTCCAGAACCACCCTCACCCGCGTCGCCCGCCCCCACCTCGCCGAACTGACCCGGCGCGTCCAGGACTCCGCCGCGCTGGCCGTGCTCACCGGGGACGAGGTCCAGTACACGGCGTGGGTCACCACCGGCCGGATCATGGACGTCGACATCGCCGTCGGCTCCCGCCTCCCCGCGTACGCCACCTCCGTCGGTCGGGTCCTCCTGGCCGCCCTGCCGCCCGCCGAACGCGCGGCCCGCCTCGGGCCCTTCGCCCGCGACCCGCTGACCTCCCGCACGGTCACCGGCCCCGCCGACCTCGCCGTCCTCCTCGACCGCGCCCGCGCCGACGGCTACGCCCTGGTCGACGAGGAGTTGGAGGAGGGCCTGCGCTCCATCGCCGTCCCGGTCCGCGACCGCGACGGCACCCCCGTCGCCGCCGTCAACGTCACCGTGCACAGCAGCCGCCGCACCCCCGAGGCGTGCGTCGCCGACGTCCTGCCCGAACTGCGCGCCACCGCGGCGGCCATCGAGGCGGACCTCCACATCGCGACCCGCTTCGCCCGCGTACCCACCCTCTGACCGGGCCGCGCCCAACCGCCGGCCTTCTGGCCGCGGGCCGCCCGGGATACGGACAGGTGTGCGTCAGCTCATCCTCGTACGCCCAACTTCCCAGTGACTTTTGCCGATTACCCCCTTTGCTCCGCTTAGCATCAAGATCTGGATGAAGGGATCGGGAATGGCACATGAACACGGTGAGAAGTCCCCGAGTGTCTGGGCGGGTCGGGCGATCGATCTGCTGCTGGCGGACCGGGCGGCCGAACCACCCACACCCCTGGATCTCGTCCCGCTTCCGGACCTGCCGCGCGCGCGGGTCTATCTGAAGGACGAGTCCCGGCGCCCCAGCGGCAGCGGTGCGCACGGCCCGGCCCGCGATCTGCTGCTGGACGCCCTGCGCGAGGGCCGGATCGACCGGGACACGCCTCTCTTCGACGCGGCGAGCGGCGATCTGGCCGTGGCGCAGGCGTACTTCGCGTGGCTGCTCGGTCTTCCGTACACCGCCGTCGTCCCGGCGTCGGCCGATCCGGCCGAGGTGCGGGCGATCGAGCGGCGGGGCGGGCGCTGCCGCACTGCCGAACCGCCCCTCGGGGACCACGAGTCGGCCCGTGAACTGGCCGAACGGGCAGGCGGGCACTTCCTCGACCACCGCCACCGGCTCGCCGACGCCCTGGACTGGGACGGCCCGTACAGCCTCGGCGCGGAGATCCTGGACGCGGTGCCCTCGGCGTGGATCGTGATGGAGGACGGCGTCTGCGCCGCGTCCGTGGGCCGTCACCTGCGCGCGCGAACCGCCTCGGGCACCCGGCTCGCCGTGACCACCCGGCCACGCACGGCTCCGCAGGCCGCCGCCGACCTGACGCTCCCCGCACCCGACGGCACCCGCCTCGGAGGCGCCCGCCAGGTACTGGACCGGATGCGCCGGGACGGCACGGAGGGCGCGGGCGCGGTGGTGGTCGTGATCGCGAGGTGAGCGGGCGCCATGACCCGTCCGGGCTCTGTCACGGGTCCGGGTCCGGCGTCCGCACGGCCCGGCGATGGGCGGCCACGCGCTCGCGGGTGGCGCACCGACGGGAGCAGTAGCGGCGTTCCGGGCCGCTGCCGTGCGCGATGAAGACGTTGCCGCAGGCCGGTGAGGCGCAGACGCGGCCCGGCAGCCGCTGGTGGTCCCAGAGCAGCACGGTCAGGGCCAGACAGGACGAGGCCAGCAGCCACTCGTCCCAGGGGCCGTCGTCGTCCCGATCGAGATGCGGATGCCACGGCGTGCCCCCGCCGTGCGCGGTCAGCCGCAGCGGCCCGGCGTGCTCCCGCAGCAGCCGGTTGAGCACGGCCGCCCCCTCGTCGACGCCCCGCGCGGCGAACACCTCCCGCAGCAGCCCGGCCGCCGACCGCATCCCGGCGACCTCCTCCGGCGTGAGCGCGAGCGGGCCCTGTTCGCCATGGCCGCGCAGTACGGCGATCACCGCGTCCGGGGTGGGGTCGTCGGCGGTAAGGACATTGAGCAGCGCGGCCGTGCGGCGGGCCATGGCCAGCACGGAGTGCCGGGTCGACCAGTCGGCGTCCGGCGGGCTCTCGGCGGAGGACGGCATGCGGCGAATGTAACGTATATTGCGAGGTTTTGAGTTACCTCCGTAACGTCCCGCCCATGAGATCGAGTCACCCGCTGGGCGGCTATCTCGTCGGCGCGGTGACCGCGCGGACCGGCGACGAGATGTCCGGCCCGGCGCTGCTCCTCGCGGGGTTCGCCGTCACCGGTTCCTCGTCCGAGGCGTCGCTTCTGCTCGCGGGGAGTACCGTCGCGGCGGCCGTCGGCGGCCCTGTCCTGGGCGCCCTGCTCGACCGGTCCGCCCGTCCGGGCCGACTGCTGGCCTGGGCACTCGTCCTGTACGGCACCGGACTGCTGCTCGTGCTTGCCGGACTGGGGCGGCTCCCGATCCCGGCCGTCCTCCTGCTCGCCGTGGCCACCGGACTGCTGGGGCCCGCGCTGTCCGGTGGCTGGACGGCCCAACTGCCCCACGTGGCACGGGACGCGGCCCTGCCCCGCGCCAACGCGCTCGACGCCATGACCTTCGGAACCGCGGGCCTCGCCGGTCCCGCCCTCGCCGGACTCACGGCCGAGACGACCGACGCGCCTACGGCGGTGGTGGTGTCGGCGGTACTGATCGCCGCCGCACTGCCGGCCGCGTGGCGGCTCCCGCCGCGTCGAGCGGTCCCACTCCGTTCAGCGGTTCCGATAGGTGCCCCGATCCCTCCGGGCTCCGGGCCGTCCCGTCTCCTGGACGATCTCCTCGCCGGAACGCGCTGCATCCTGCGCACCCCGCCTCTCGCCCGTGCCACCCTCACCTCCGTCCTGTGCTGCGCGGCGCAGGGCATGATGACGGCCTGCGTCCCGCTGCTCGGGGAACGGGCGTTCGGCGGTGCCGGCCGGGGTGCGCTGCTGCTGGCCCTCGCCGCCCTCTCCGCGCTCGCCGCCAACGCCGTCCTCGCCCGCGCTCCCCGCGCCCTCGCCCCGGGCACCGCCCTGTGGGGTGGCGCCCTGCTCCAGGCGCTCGCCCTGGCCCTGGCGGCGACGGGGCGTCCGCCTCTGCTGATCGCCGCGGCCCTGCTGATCGGCGTGGCCGAAGGGCCGCAGTTGACGGCGCTGTTCGCGGTACGGCACCGGGAGGCGCCGGAGCGGCTGCGTGGGCAGATCTTCACCACGGGGGCCAGCCTCAAACTCACCGGGTTCGCCCTGGGCGCCGCCCTCGCCGGCACGGCGGTCGGCCACTCGCTGCCGGGCACCCTGCTCGCGGCCTCCGGCACGGCGCTGCTCGCCGCCCTCGGGTACGCCGCGTACGCAAGGGGCAGAGGCCGATGGGTACGCCCAACCCGTCAGCCCGGATTCTCACCCCCGAGGGGGAAGGGTTGACGAGCCGCGGCCCTATCCCACCACGATCCGTTCCACCGCCGCCCTCACCAGTCGCTCCCGCTCCGCCTCCGACAGTACGTCCGGGAGGGTGAGCTGCTCGACGATCAGCCAGTTCAGGGCGAGGTAGAGCAGCTCGACGGAGGTGGTGTCGCCGGGTAGGCCGGATTCCAGGTGGTAGGCGATGTTGGCGTCGAGGTCGGCCCGTACCCGGTCGGTCAGGATCTTGCGCAGCTCCGGGCGGCGGGTGGACTCCAGCCGGAGTTCCAGCAGGGCGAGATAGCCGCTGCGGAACGCGCTGACCCGGCCCACCAGTTCATGCATCAGCCGGGCGTACGTCTCCCGGTCCGGGGCCGCCGTCCGCTGACGGGCGATGGTCTCCTCGTCCGGCACCAGACGCTCGTAGACCCGGGCGCCGGTCTGGGTGAGCAACTCGTCGCGATTGGCGAAGTAGTTGGAGGCGGTCCCGGCCGGTACCCCCGCCTCCGTGTCCACCGCCCGGAAGGTCAGCCCCCGCGCCCCCTCACGGGCCAGCACCTCGATCGCGGCGTCGACGAGCGCGGCCCGTCGCTGGGGGTTGCTGCGCACCATCGGGGCTCCGGGGGTGGGTTCGTACGGTCACCGGTCGGATCTCTGATCACTACGGGCAGAGTACTCCGGGCATTGTGTCGGGTGAGCGGCGCCGCCGGGTGGGCGGCGGGGTGTGGTCGTGCGGGGCGCGGGCGTACGGCGGTGGCGGGCCCGGTTCTCGCAATCAGATGACAATGGGAACCATTATCGATAACGTGTCGGCGCGGCGGGGGTGACGGGCGCGCCGAGTCGCCGCCCGGTGTGCCGAACCGCCGCTTACCGCTATGGAAAAGGGGAGTTGTGGGTCATCTGCTGGTGGTCGAGAGCTGGGTCGGCTCGATGAGCAGGCTGCTGCCACGCGCGATCCGGGAAGCGGGGCACGAGTTCACCTTCCTCACCCGTGACCTGCACCACTATCTGCGGTCGGCGCCCGAGGGGACCGCGCACCCGCTGCTCGGCGCCCGCCATGTCATCACCGCCGACACCAATGACACGGCGAGCCTGCTGCCCGAGGTGGAGCGGCTGCACGCGGTGCTCGGCTTCGACGGAGTACTCACCTCCTGCGACTACTACCTGCCGGTGGTCGCCCGCATCGCCGGCCGGCTCGGGCTGCCCGGACCCGGTCCGGAGGCGGTGGAGAGCGCGTGCCGCAAAGATCTGACGCGCCGGGCGCTCGCGGACGCCGGGGTGCCCGGACCCCGGTTCGCCGTGTGCACGCAGTGGGCCGAGGTGGCGCGGGCGGCACGGGAGATCGGCTACCCGCTGGTCGTCAAGCCGGTCGATCTGTGCGCGGGCATGTTCGTGCGCGCGGTCGCGGACGAGGCCGCGCTGGCCGCCGCGTTCCGGGCGCTCGCCGAGTTCCCCGTCAACGCGCGCGGCCAGCGCCGCGACCCGGCCGTTCTGCTGGAGGAGTTCCTGGACGGGCCCGAGGTGAGCGTCGAGACGGTGTCGTACGGCGGCACGGTCGAGGTGATCGGGGTGACCGACAAGAGCGTCGGCGGCGCACCCGCGTTCATCGAGACCGGCCACATGTTCCCCGCCGACCTGGCGCCCACCGCCCTCGCGGACGCCGAACGCACCGCCCTGGACGCCCTGAAGGCGCTCGGCCTGACCGACGGCACGGTCGCGCACACCGAGATCAAACTGACCCCGGCCGGTCCCCGCCCGGTCGAGGTCAATCCCCGGCCCGCCGGGAACCGCATCACCGAGCTGATCCGCCATGTCACCGGCGTCGACCTCGCCGCCGCTCTCGTCGACGTGGCCCTCGGCCGCGCCCCCGACCTGCGCCGCACGGACACCGGACTGCGCAGCGCCGCCATCGGCTTCCTGGTCCCGGACCGCGCGGGCACCCTCCGCGCCCTCGACGCCGACGCCCTCCACGACGCCCCCGGCGTCCTGGAGGTCCAGCTCCCCACGCCCGGTACGACCGTCCGGGCGGCCGGCAGCAACAACGAGTACCTCGGCCATGTCATGGCGGGCGACCCCACCGGCCCCGGAGCCCGCACCCACGTGGACCGGCTGCTGGGCTCGCTGTACGCCGGATTGGTGATCCGATGAGGGGCGTCGACATGTCTCCTGACCTGTGCGGCTCGGATTCGACGAACGCCCTCGATGTGTCGCCTGGTCTGCGTGGCCCCGATCCGGTGAAGGGCGACACGTCTCCCGATTCGCGCGGCCCTGATTCCACGAGGGCCGACGGCCCGCCCCCCGGCCCCCACGCCCCCACAAGGGCCGACAACCCGCCCCCCGACCTGCGCGGCCTCCTCGACCGGGTCCGTTCCGGTGGCTACGGGCCCGACCCCGGCACCCTCCGGGTCTCCGTCGCCTTCACCACCCAGCAGGCCGTCCGGCACGACGGCCGGGGTACCGGCTACCGCAACGAGGTGCTCAGCCTGCGGCTGGCGGAGGCCGTCGGCTCCTGTGCCGTCGAACCCGGCACCCTGCCCGACAGCGCGCCCGGCGACTGCGTGGGCGCCGATGTGGCGAGCCTCCTGGACCACCCACTGGCCCCCGTCCGGATCGCCGCGCTCGACGCCTACCTCCTGCACACCCACCCCCACACCCCCGCCCACGGTGCCCGGCCCGTGCCACTGCCCGCCGGATCCTCCCTGCACAAATCACGCGCCCGCGCCAGGGCCGTCGTAGAACTCCTCGAACTGCCCGCCGGGGCCACCGTCCTGCTCGTCGGAGTCGTCAACTCCCTGCTGGAGGCGCTGCGTTCGCGTGGGCTGCGCTATGTGCCCTGTGATCTGAAGGGGGGCCGCACCGAGTGGGGCGAGCCGGTCGCCGTCGATGCCCTCGCCGCCGCCGACGACTGTGACGCGCTGCTGGTCTCCGGCATGACCCTCGGCAACGGCACCTTCGACCCGCTGCGCCGCCACGCGCTCGCCCGGCGCAAGCAACTCGTCCTGTTCGCCCAGACCGGCAGCGCCATCCTGCCCCGCTTCCTGGGGTACGGGGTCAGCGCCGTGTGCGCCGAACCGTACCCCTTCTTCTGGCTCGACGGCGGGCCCGGCGTCCTCCACCGCTATCGCGCCCAGCCGTCCGGAGCCCCGCGATGACCCTCACCGACCTGCGACCGCTGGCCCGCCCCGAACTGCTCGGGCTGCTCGGCCGGACACCCCTCGCCCGGATCACCGCCGGGCTCCCGCAGCCGCACCCCGGATTCTGGGCCAAGCTCGAAGGGCTCGGGGCGGGCGGCATGAAAGCGCGGGCCGCGGTGTCGATGCTGCTCGGCGCCCGTGAGCGCGGCGAACTGCACCCCGGCGCCCCCGTCGTGGAGTCCACCTCCGGCACCCTCGGGATCGGCCTCGCCTTCGCCGGACAGGCCCTCGGCCACCCGGTGGTGCTGGTCGGCGACAGCGAACTGGAGCCGTCCATGCGGCAGTTGCTGCACATGTACGGCGTCCGGCTGGACATCGTGGAGCGCCCGGCCGCGCGGGGCGGCTGGCAGGCGGCCCGGCTCGCCCGGCTGCGCGAACTGCTCGCGGTACTGCCCGGCGCCTACTGGCCCGACCAGTACAACAACCCCGACAACACCACCGGCTACGCCTCGCTGGCCGCCGAACTCGCCGTCCAGCTCGATCAGCTGGACATTCTGGTGTGCAGCGTCGGCACCGGCGGCCACAGCGCCGGACTCGTCGCCCCGCTGCGCGCCCACTGGCCCCGGCTGCGGCTCGTCGGCGTCGACGCCACCGGCTCCACCATCTTCGGCCAGCCCGCCCGCCCCCGGCTCATGCGCGGCCTAGGCTCCAGCATCCACCCGCGCAACGTCGCCTACGACGCCTTCGACGAGGTCCACTGGATCGGCCCCGCCGAAGCCGTCGACAGCTGCCGCAGACTCGCCCGGAGCAGCTTCGTCACTGGCGGCTGGAGCACCGGCGCGGTCGCCCGCGTCGCCGCCTGGGCCGCCCGCGTCCATCCCGGCGCGGTCGTCGCCACCGTCTTCCCCGACGGCCCCCACCGCTACCTCGGCACGGTCTACGACGACGCCTTCACCACCGCCCACGGCATCGACCCGGCCGACGCCGCCACCCGCCCCGTGGAGATCCCGCACCCCCGCGCCGCCGAGGCCACCGGCTGGGCCCGCTGCACCCGCGTGACCGACCCCCTCGCCCACACCACCCTCGCCCACACCTCCCGAAACGACACCCCCCGAAGCGACACCTCCCGAAACGACACCCCATGAAGACCATCCTCCGCACCGAGCGCCTCACCCTCGCCGAGCCCCTGCGCATATCCCGCTCCACCATGACCGCACGGGACACCGTCTGGCTGACCGTCGAGCACGAAGGGCTGCGCGGCCACGGGGAAGCCGTCACCAGCGTCTACTACGGCCTCGACACCGCCACCCTCCACCGGCACCTCACCGAGCTGGGCGTGGACCGCTTCCCGGACCCCGAGACCGCCCTCGAAGCACTGCGCGCGGGCGAGTGGGCCGGTGCCGGCACCCCCACGGAAGACACCCCGACGGAGGACACCCCGCCCGCTGTCACCGCCGCCGTCGGCTCCGCGCTGCTGGACCTCGTCGGCAAGCGCGCCGGACGGCCCGTGCACAGCCTGCTCGGGGCGCCCGAGGCCCCGGTCACCGCCACCGCCCGGACCATCGGCATCACCGACCCGGCACGGGCCGCCGCCACGGCACGCGCCCTCGCCTCCCACGGCTTCCAGGTCATCAAGCTCAAGGCGGGCACGCCCGACCCCGAGGACGACATCGCGCGCGTCCGGGCCGTACGGGACGCCGTGCCCGGCGTACGGCTGCTGCTGGACCCCAACGGCGCCTGGAGCGTGCCGCAGGCAGAAACGTTGCTGCCGCGCTGGGCCGAGCTGGGGGTCGAGGCCGTGGAACAGCCGATCGCGCCCGGCGATCCGGAGGGCCTGGCGAGGCTCGCCGAACGCTCACCCCTTCCCGTCATCGCCGACGAGGACGCCGTCAGCCTCGCCGATGTCCACCGGCTCGCCGGGCGGGTGCACGGGGTCAACGTCAAACTCGCCAAGTGCGGGGGCGTGCACGCCGCCCTGCGGATCGCCGAGGCGCTCGACGGCAGCGGTACGGAGCTGATGCTCGGCTGTCTCACCGCCAGCACCCTGGGCCTCGCCCCCGCCGTCCACCTGGCCGACCGGGCCCGCTGGGCCGACCTCGACGGCCATCTGCTGCTCGCCCACGACCCGTGGACCGGCATCGGCGGCACCGACGGCCTCGTCCGCGCGAGCGACCGGCCCGGGCTGGGCGTCGAGGAGGTTCGGTCGGGATGAGGACCCTGCACGAGATACGCCGCTTCCCCCTCGCCGTACGCCTCCTGCTGGTCAATCAGCTCGGCGTGAACATCGGCTTCTACCTCCTCGTCCCCTACCTGGCGACCCACCTCACCGAGAACCTCGGGATGTCGGCGGCGGTCGTCGGGGTCGTGCTCGGGGTGCGCAACCTCGGCCAGCAGGGGCTGTTCCTGATCGGCGGCTCGGCCGCCGACCGGCTCGGCGCACGCGGGGTGATCATCACCGGGTGCGCGCTGCGGACCGTCGGCTTCGCCCTGTTCGCGCTCGGCGACGGGCTCCCCGTCCTGCTCGCCGCGTCCGTGCTCAGCGGGCTCGCGGGGGCACTGTTCAACCCGGCCGTACGCGCCTATCTCGCACGGGAGGCGGGGGAGCGTACGGCGGAGGCGTTCGCCCTGTTCAACGTGTTCGCCACGGCCGGGGCGCTGATCGGACCCCTGCTCGGCGGCGTCCTGCTGCTCGTCGACTTCCGTACCTCCGCGCTCACCGCCGCCGGGATCTTCGCCCTGCTGACCGTCGCCCAGGCCCTCGTCCTACCCGCACGGCAGGTCGTACCCGGCAAGGGCGGGGTGCTCGCCGACTGGCGTGAGGTGCTCGGCAACCGGAGTTTCCTCGCCTTCGCGCTCGCCCTGGTCGGCATGTTCACCCTGGAGAACCAGCTCTATCTCCTGTTGCCCGCCGGAGCCCGCCAGGCCACCGGGTGGGACGGCGCCGCCGGACCGCTCTTCGCCGTCGGCACCCTCGCAAGCCTCGCCCTCCAGCTCCGTATCACCCGCGCCCTGAAGCGGCGCGGCAGCCGGGGCCGCTGGATCGCCACCGGACTCGCCCTGATGGCACTCGCCTTCCTGCCCCCCGCCTGGCTGAGCGGCACCCCGGACGGCACCGGGGACGCCGTACTGCGCGCCCTGCCCGTGCTGCTGGGTGCCCTGCTCCTGTCCCTCGGCCTGATGATCGCCCAGCCGTTCGTCATGGAACTGATCCCCGGCTTCGGCCGCCCCGGCCTCACCGGCACCTACTTCGGGATCTTCTACGTCGTCTCCGGCATCGCCGCCGCCCTCGGCAACACGCTGGTCGGCTGGGCCATGGACACCGGCACGCACGGCGCCGGCTGGCTGCCCTGGCTGTGCTGCGCCCTGTTCGGGCTGGCCTCCGCGCTCGGGGTGCTGTGGCTGCGGCGCCTCGACGCACTGCCCACGCCCGCGCGGACCGCCGTACCGGCCACGGCATGAGCACCGGCATTGCGGCCACGGCGTGAGCACCGCCGTACCGGCCACGCCGGATCACTTGAAACGCCCAGAACGGCCAGGGAAGAGGAGGGGCACCGTGTCCGCGCCGCCCAATCTGCTCACCGACCACCCCGCCCTGTACGAGGCCCGTTTCCCCGACCCCGACCGGCTCGCCGGGCGCTGGGCCGAGGACTGTCTCCGTCGGCACGGCGCCGGACGCCGGGTCCTGGACCTGGGCTGCGGCACCGGCCGGGACGCCGCCCACCTGCATCGCGGCGGCCGTACCGTCACCGGCGCCGACCTGTCCGAGGCGATGCTCCGGTACGCCTGTACGCACCATGCCGGGCCCACCTATGTCCGCGCCGACCTGCGCGGCTTCGCGCTGGGTGAGTTCGACGCCGTGCTCTGCCTGGACAGCGCGCTGCTGTACTGCCACACCAACGACCAGCTCGCCGGGGCGCTGGCCTCCTGCCGCCGGGCGCTCGTCCCCGGTGGGCTCCTGGTGGCCGAGATGCGCAACGGCGCCTATTTCCTGGGCCGTACGGAACTGCTGGACACGCCCACCATGCGGTCGTTCACCTGGCAGGGCACCGTCCACCGCGCCACGACCACCCTCACCGTCGACCGCACCGCCCAACTGCTGCGCCGGGTCCGGGTCTGGACGGCGGGCGACCGGCTGCCCCCGGTCGAACAGCGGTCCGCCTGGCGGCTGCTGTTCCCGCAGGAACTGCGCGCCCTGCTCGCCGCGCACGGCTTCGAGGTGCTCGAACTCCACGACGGCCCCGGCCCACGCACCGAACCCCCCTGGCACGAGGGCCGCTCCCCGGGCACCACCGCGGACGCGGACCGGCTGCACGTGGTCGCCCGCCGCACCGGACCGGCCTCCTGACCCACCCGTCCCCCCACCCACGACCCATGACCGACAAGGAACCCGCATGCACATCGACCGTTTCCCCGGCCCGCGCCGCCGTGGCTTCCTCGCCGCCACCGGGGCCGCCGCGCTCGCCCTCACCGGCTGCGGCACCGGGGGGAGTACCGCCGACGACAAGGGCGACGGCACGCCCCGCAAGGGCGGGCGGCTGCGGGCCGCCTTCGCCGGGGGCGGCGCGAGCGAGACCCTCGACCCGCACCTCGCCAACCTGTTCCTCGACGTCGCCCGCGCCAAGGCTCTCTACGACAAGCTCGCCGACCACGGACCCGACCTCTCCGCCCGCCCCCGCCTCGCCGAGTCCTGGGAGTCGAGCCAGGGCCTCGACCGCTGGCAGGTCACCCTGCGCGAGGCCACCTTCCACGACGGGCGTCCGGTCACCGCCGCCGACGTCCTGCACAGCTACCGCCGGATCGCCGACCCGAAGCAGGCGTTCCGCGCCAAGGCGTCCCTGGAACCCATCGACCTCGACGCGAGCCGCGCGACCGGTGCGCGGACCATCGACTTCGTGCTGAAGCGGCCGACCGCCGAATTCCCCAATGTGCTGGCCGCGTTCGGCGCGTACATCGTCCCCGAGGGGGCGGGCGACTTCGACCGGGCGCCGATCGGCTCCGGGCCCTTTAGGTTCGGGTCCTTCGCCCCGGGCCGCTCCGCCGTGCTGCGCCGCCACGACGACCACTGGGAGGGCGCCCCCTACCTGGACGAGCTGGAGTTCCTCGTCGCGAACGAGGAGTCCGCGCGCGTCAACGCCCTGCTCGGCGGCCAGATCGAGTACGCCCATGAACTCAACCCCACCACCGCCCGCGCCCACGAGGGCAAGGGACAGATCGAGATCGTGCGGCTGCGCAACAGCGCCATGCAGGCGTTCGCCATGAAGACCGACCGGCCGCCCTTCGACGACCCCCGGGTGCGCCAGGCGTTCTTCCTCATCGCCGACCGCGAGGAACTCCTCCAGGGCGCCCTCTCCGGCGCGGGCGAGATCGGCAACGACCTGTTCGGCAAGGGCTACGCGTACTACGCCGACAGCCTGCCGCAGCGCACCCAGGATCTCGACCGGGCCCGCGCCCTGCTCAAGCAGGCCGGTGCCGAGGATCTGAAGGTCACCCTCGACACCTCCTCGGTCGCCGCCGGATTCACCGAGGCCGCCGGGATCTTCCGCGACCAGGCCCAGCGTGCGGGCGTCACCGTGGAGGTGCGCACGGGCAGCAAGGATTCCTACTGGAGCGACATCCTCGACTCCGGCACCCTCGCCTGCTACCGCTCCGGCGCCATGCCCATCGAGGCCCATATCTCCCAGCGGCTGCTCACCGACTCCTCCACCAACGCCACCAAGTGGGCGCACCCGGACTTCGACGCCCTGTACCGGCAGGCCCAGTCGACCCGCGACGAGCGGGACCGGGCGGCGGTCTACGAGCGGATGCAGCGCCGCCTGTACACCGAGGGCGGGTTCCTGGTGTGGGGCTTCGCCGACTGGATCCTCGGCACCGCCCGCACGGTTCGCGGGGTCGTCCCCGAGGCACCCGCCAACACCCTCGACTGGGCCCGCTTCGACAAGGTCTGGCTCGCGTGAGGCACAGCCCCTGGCGTTCGTTCGTCGCCCGGCGGCTGCTGCTCGGCGTGGCGCAGACGGCGGCCGTGGTGCTGCTGGTGTTCGCGCTCACCGAGGCGCTGCCGGGCGACGCGGCGGTGGCGCTGGCCGGGGACCAGCCCGACCCGGCCCGGATCGCCGCCATCCGCGAGGCCATGCACCTGGACCGCCCGGCCCATGAACGCCTCGCGCAGTGGGCGGCGGGCCTCACCCACGGCGACTTCGGCACCTCCCTGGTCTCCGGCCGCCCGGTCGCCCAGTACCTGACCGACGGCTTCGGCCCCACCCTGCTCCTCGCCGGGCTCACCCTCGCCCTGCTGATCCCGCTCGGTTTCGGCCTGGGCGTCCTCGCCGCCCGCCACGAGGGACGGCTCACGGACCGGCTGATCAGCTCCGGCGCCCTCGCCGTGTACGCGGTACCGGAATTCGCCCTCGGCGTGCTGCTGGTGACCGTCCTCGCCCTGCGCCTGGGCCGGCTGCCGCCGACCGCCGTCGGGTACGGCACCGACCTGCTCGCCCATCCGGCGGTGCTGGTCCTGCCGGTGCTGGTGCTGCTGTCCCGGCCGGTGTGCTCGATCGTGCGCCTGGTCCGGGCCGGGATGATCGAGGCACTCGCCGCCCCTTACGCCGTGCACGCCCGGCGGTACGGCATCGGCGCCGCCCGCGTCCGGTACGCGCACGCGCTGCCCAACGCCCTCGCCCCGGCCGTGCAGCAACTCGCCCGCACGGTGGACTGGCTGCTGTGCGGGGTGATCGTCGTGGAGGCGCTCTTCGTGATCCCCGGGCTCGGCACGCTCCTGCTCGGCGCGGTCGCCGAACGGGACGTGCCGGTGGTGCAGGGGCTCGCGGTGGTGTTCGGGGTGCTGACGGTCGTCCTCAACCTGGGCGCGGACCTGGTGGCCCACCGGCTCACCCCACGGGCGGGGGTGGCGGCGTGACGATGACCTCGGCGGGCCGGGAGACGCCCGCCCGGGCGACGACTTCCCGGCGAGCGCCCTCCAGGCGACGCTTCCTCCTCGGCGCCGGACTCCTCGCCGTCCCCCTCCTCCTCGCCCTGCTCGGACCGTTCCTCGCCGGGGAGCCCGGCCCCCGTGCCGCGTCCTTCACGCTCGGCGGCGGGCACTGGCTCGGCACCGACTTCGTGGGGCGCGATGTGTGGCGCCAGGTGCTGCACGGCGGCCGTCCGGTGGTGCTGACCGCGCTCGCGGCGACCGCCCTCGCCTACGCCGTGGCGCTCCCGGTCGGTCTGACCGCCGCGCTCACCCACCGGCGGCTCGTGGAGGAACTCCTGATGCGGCCCCTGGACGTGCTGCTCGCCGTGCCCTCCCTGCTGCTGATCCTGCTGGTGGCGTCGGTGGTCACGCCCGGCGCGGCAGGGCTCGCGCTGCTCGTCGCGCTGGTCAATGTGCCGGACGCGGCACGGATCGTACGGGCCGCCGCCGCGTCGGCCGCCGCCCGGCCCGCCGTCGAGGCGCTGCGGATGCAGGGCGAGACCTGGTGGCGCATCGCCGTCGGCCATGTCGGACGGTCCCTGCTGCGCACCCTGGCCGCCGACGCCGGGACCCGGCTGACAGGCGTCCTCTACCTGGTCGCCACGGCCGCGTTCCTGGGCGTCGGGGTGGCGCCGGACGCGGCCGACTGGGCCGTCATGGTCGACCGCAACCGCACCGGGCTGTTCGTCCAGCCCTGGGCCGTGGTCGTGCCGGCCCTGCTGATCGTCGCGCTGACCATGGGCACCAACCTGCTCTTCGACGCGGCACTGGAGAACCCCGGCGGACGCCGGGCACGGAAGGGACGGCACCTGTGAGTGACGGCGACGGCGACGACATCGGCGCCGGGCCGCCCCCGCCGCTCGCCGAGATCCGCGGCCTGCGGGTCGAGATCGACGGGCGGGCGGTGGTCGACGGGGTGGACCTGCGCATCCTGCCCGGCCGGGTGACCGCCCTGGTCGGCGCCTCCGGCAGCGGCAAGACCACCATCGGCCTGGCCCTGCTCGGCGCCCACCCGCCCGGCGCGCGGGTGACCGGCGAGGTGCGCACGGCGGCGGACGGCCGGGTCGGCCACATCCCCCAGCACCCGGCGTCGGTCCTCAATCCCGTCCGCCGGATCTCCGTCCTGCTGGACGACATCGCCCGTACCCGGGTACGGGAGCTGCCCCGGGCGCGGCGGCGGGCGGCGGCCCGCGAGCACGTCCTCAAAGCCCTGGAGGACGCCCAGCTCACCGACGTACGAGGGCTGCTGGACCGCTACCCGCATCAGCTCTCCGGCGGTCAGCAGCAGCGGGTGGTGCTGGCCCAGGCCCTGCTCTTCGGCGCCCGGATCGTCGTCGCCGACGAACCCACCACCGGTCAGGACCCGTTCACCAAGAGCCGGATCGTGGACGAGCTGGCGGCCGTAGCGGCGCGCGGCATCGGGGTGCTCCTGCTCAGCCATGACCTGGACGTCGTGCGCGCGCTCGCCGACGAGACGCTGGTGCTGCACGAGGGCCGGGTCGTGGAGTCGGGCCCGACGGCCCGCCTGTGGACGGCACCCCGTCACCCTTGGACCCGCCGACTGCTCGACGCCCACGTGCGGGTGGAACGGGGGAGCGCCCCCGCACCCTCGGCCCCCACCCCCGTACGCCCGCACCCGGCCCCCACCCCCACCCACCCCCTCCTGGAGGTCCGCGACCTCACCGCCCGGCACCAGCACACGGCCGTCCTGCGCGTGCCCCGCCTCACCCTGCGCGGCGGCGAGTGCCTGGCCGTCGCGGGGCGTTCGGGCAGTGGCAAGACCACGCTGGGCCGGTGTCTGGCCGGGCTGCACCGGGACCATGACGGTCAGCTGCTCCTCGGCGGCGAGGCGCTGCCGCGCGGTGTGCGGCGGCGCGGGCGGGAACAACTGGCCGCCGTGCAGTACGTGTTCCAGGACCCGGCAGCCGCCTTCGACCCGTTCCGGCCGGTCCTGGACCAGGTCGCCCGGACCGCCGTACGCCTGCGCGGCACCGACCGGCACACGGCCGGGGAGGAGGCCCTGGCGACGCTGGAGCGGCTGGGCATCCCGCCCGCCACGGCCCGGCGCCACCCGGAGGGGCTCTCCGGCGGGGAACTCCAGCGCGCCGCCCTCGCCCGCGCCCTGCTCGCCCACCCCCGCGTGCTGATCTGCGACGAGATCACCTCGGGGCTGGACACGGTGACCCGGCGCGGCCTCCTCGACGTCCTGACCGGGCTGCTCCGGGACCGGGACGGTCTCTCCCTCGTCCTGATCACCCACGATCCGGACACGGCCCGGCTCGCCGACCGGATCGCCGTGCTGGACGGGGGCGAGATCGTCGCGCGGGGCCCGGCCCGGCGAATCCTCGCCGGGCCGCTGAATCCCTTCACCACGGCGCCGGGCGCCGCGCGGGCTCAGGGGCGGGAGGTGAGATACCCGCCCATCGTGCGGAAGTAGTCGGTGGCCGCGTACTCCGTACCGTCGTCCGTCCGTACCCGCCGCACCAGCAGGCCCGGGTGGCGCCCGGAGTACGCCTCCGCGCCCGCGACGATCACCACGCCGTCGCCCTCGCGGATGAAGATCCGGCCCGGGGTGCCGCCGTAACGGCCCTCGGAGACCGCCGCCGACACGATCCGCAGCCGCTCGCCGCGGTGGAAGGCGTACGCGTGGGGATACGGGTCGGACTGCGCGCGCACCAGCCGCTCCAGGCGCTCGGCCGGCCAGCTCCAGTCGATCCGGCTGTCCTCGGCCGACCGCTTGTGGAAGAAGCTCGCCTTGGCGCGGTCCTGCGGCAGCCAGCGCCCCACGTCCCGCCCGGCGCCGATCAGATCGAGCGACTCGCGCACGATCGGGGCGATGAGATCGACGGTCCGGTGGAACAGATCGGTCGCCGTGTCCGCCGGACCGACCGGCACGGACCGCTGCACCAGGATGTCCCCGGCGTCCAGCTCGCCGTTCATCCGGTGCGCGGTCACCCCGACCCGTTCCTCCCCGTTGATCAGCGCCCAGATCAGCGGGGAGAACCCGGCGTACGACGGCAGCAGCGAGTCATGGACGTTGAGCGTGCCGTGCGGTGGCAGGTCGAAGACCTCCGGGGGCAGCCAGGTCCGCCAGTTGTTGGCGACGATGATGTCCGCGCGGGCCGACCGCAGCGCGTCGAGCAGCTCCGGGTCGTCGGGACGGTTTCGCAGCAGGACGGGTATGCCGTTCTTCTCGGCGAGTTCGGCGACCGAGTCGTCCCAGATCTTCTCGTAGGCGTGCTCGCTCTTGGGGTGGGTGACCACGAGAACGGGCTCGTGGTCGGAGTCGAGCAGGGCCTGGAGCGTGCGATGGCCCCAGGTCTGGTACCCGAACATGGCGACACGCATGACGTGTTCTCCCCTCCGGCGCGACAGCTCCGGTACGACATTGCAAGGTAAGGCTTACCTTAACTAACAATGGTCGTCCGGAGGGAGGCCATCACCGGCCCGCGCGTGAGGGATCACATCGGCCCGCACACGAGGGATCACACCGGCCCTTGTGCGAGGCGTCACACCGGCCCGTACGTGAACCGCCCGCCCGTCATCGTGGCGTGCACCGGCATCTGACGCAGCGTCGCCGCGTCCGCCTTCAGCGGATCCACGTCCACCACCACCAGGTCCGCCGGGTCGCCCACCCGCGGCGCGCCGCGGCCCCGGGCCGACGCCGTCAGCGCGTCCCGCACCGGGACCCGCTGCTCGGGATGCCAGGCCGGGCGCCCGTCGTCCGTGCGGTGGACCGCCGCCGCGATGCCCACCCACGGGTCCAGCGGCGACACCGGCGCGTCCGAGCCGAACTCCAGCCGGGCACCCGCCGCGAGCAGCGCGCCGTACGGGAACGCCCGTCCCGTCCGCCCGGCCCAGTGCCGGTCCGCCACGTCCCGGTCGTCGAGCGCGTGGGCGGGCTGCACACCCGCGGTCACCCCCAGCGCCGCGAACCGCGGCAGATCCGCCGCCGACAGCAACTGCGCGTGCTCGATCCGGCCCCCGCACCCCGTCTCCGCGAAGGCGTCCAGGGCCAGGGCGTTGGCGCGGTCGCCGATCGCGTGCACGGCGGGCGTGAGACCGTGCTCCGCCGCCCGCCGCATCAGCCGCACGAGTTCGTCGTACGACGTCTCCTCGATGCCGTACGCCTCCGCCGTGCCCGTAAGGCCCGGGTACGGCTCGTGGCACAGCGCCGTACGGGTGTTGAGCGAACCGTCCGTGAACAGCTTCAGCGGCCCGACCCGCACCAGGCCCCCGGTGCCGGGCAGCACGTCGCCCGTGCGGTGCCCGGCGGCGAGCGCCGCGTCCAGGTACGCCGGATAGACCGCCGCGTCCACCCGCACCGCCACGGCCCCGGCCGCCGCCCGGCGTGTCCAGTCGGTGACGTTGTCCGCGAAGTGGAAGTCGATGACCCCGCTCACCCCGCGCGCGGCGGCGGCCTCGCAGGCCTGTGCGATCCAGTCGTCCAGCACCTCACCCGGCACCTCCGGCAGCGCCGACACCGCCCGGAAGGCGTCCCCCTCCCGCAGCAGCCCCGTCGGATGCCCGGCCCACCCGACCAGCGCCAGGCCCGCCGAGTTCAGCCAGGCGGCATGCAGATCCCCGCTGACCAGCGCGACCGGCCGCGTGGGGCACACGGCGTCCAGCAGCGCCTTGTCCGGCACATCGGGCCACAGCCCGTCCCGGAACCCGTACCCGATGAGAACCTCGGCGCCGGAAGACCCCGCCGCCCGCCCCTGTACGGCGTCGGCGACCGCCCGCGCGGAGGTCAGCCCCGCCAGGTCGAGCCGGTGCCGCACACTCGCCCACTGCCCCAGATGCACATGCGCGTCCCACAGCCCCGGCAGCACGGTCCGCCCGTCCAGATCGAGTACGGGGCCGTCCGCGCCGGATGTCGGGGCGTCGGTCACGGAGATCGCGGCGATCCTGCCGCCCTCGATGCGCAGGGCGGTGAGCGGACCGCCCGCGCCCAGCCGGGCACGGGTGAGGGTGAGGCCGGGCAGGCCGTCGGGGCGCGTCAACGGGTCTCCTTGAGGGAAGGCGGGGGTGGGGTCAGCCGAGCGCGCGGTCCAGGTTGAAGGCCGCGCTGATCAGGGCGAAATGGGTGAACGCCTGCGGGAAATTGCCCTGCTGCTCACCCGTGTGGCTGATCTCCTCGGCGTACAGGCCGAGATGGTTGGCGTACGTCAGCATCTTCTCGAACGCGAGCCGGGCCTCGTCGAGCCGCCCGGCGTGCACCAGCGCCTCGACGTACCAGAAGGAGCAGATGGAGAACGTGCCCTCGTCGCCGCGCAGTCCGTCCGGGCTGGCCACCGGGTCGTAGCGGTAGACGAGGGAGTCGGAGACCAGGTCGTGGGTGAGGGCGTCCAGGGTGGACAGCCATTTGGGGTCGGTGGGGGCGATGAACTTGGTCAGCGGCATCATCAGCACCGACGCGTCCAGCACATCGCTGTCCTCGTACTGCACGAACGCCTGGCGCCGCTCCGACCAGCCATGGCTCATGATCCGCCGGTAGATGACGTCACGGACCTGCTGCCAGCGGGCGTGATCGGCGGGCAGCCCGCGCCGGTTGGCCATCCGGATGGCCCGCTCGATCGCCACCCAGCACATCAGCCGGGAGTAGAGGAAGTTCTTCCGGCCGCCGCGGGTCTCCCAGATGCCCTCGTCCGGCTGGTCCCAGTGCTCGCACACCCAGTCCACCAGCGCGCACACGTCGTCCCACTGGTCACTGGAGATCGGCGTGGCCCATTTGTCGTAGAGGTAGATCGAGTCGATGAGGGCGCCGTAGATGTCCAGCTGGAGCTGATCGGCGGCGGCGTTGCCGATCCGGACCGGCGCCGAGCCCTGATGGCCCTCCAGGTGACCGAGTTCGCGCTCCGCCAGATCCGTGCGGCCGTCGATGCCGTACATCACCTGGAGCGGGCCCGAGAGTCTGCCGTCGCCCGGCGTGATGTGCCGGGTGACGAACTCCATGAACGCCCCGGCCTCCTCCGTGAACCCCAGCCGCAGCAGCGCGTACACACAGAACGCGGCGTCGCGCACCCATACGTACCGGTAGTCCCAGTTGCGCTCGCCGCCGAGCTGCTCGGGCAGGCTGGTGGTCGGCGCGGCCACGATGGCGCCGGTCGGCGCGTAGGTGAGCAGCTTCAGGGTGAGGGCCGAGCGGTGCACCATCTCGCGCCAGCGGCCCTTGTACTTGGAGGCGGACAGCCAGCGCCGCCAGTACGTCACCGTCGTCTCGAACTGCGCCTGGGCCTCGCCGGCGGCGCAGGCGCGCGGTGGTACCCCGCCGCTGACCTGGTCCAGGGCGAACACCGCCGACTCGCCCTCGGTGAGCTTGAACTCCGCGCGCGCGTCGGGCCCGGCGACCTCCAGCGGGACCGTCGAGGTCAGCGCCAGCGACAGGTCCTCGGACGCGAAGACGGCCCTGCCGGACTCCAGGCGCAGGGTGTGCGGCCGGGCGCCGTAGTCGAAGCGCGGTGCGACCCGGGCCCGGAACCCCACCGTGCCCCGTACGCAGACCACGCGCCGGATCAGCCGGTGCCGCTCCGCCTCCACGGGGTGCCGGGCCGAGTCCCCGCCGACCGGCATGAAGTCCTGCACCTCGCCGACGCCGTCCTCGGTGAAGAAACGGGTGATCAGGACGTTGGTGTCCGGGAAGTAGAACTGCTTGGTCCGGGCCTCGCCGATCGCCGCCAGCTCGAAGGCGCCGCCGCGCTCGGCGTCCAGGATCGCGGCGAACACGCTCGGCGAGTCGAAGGAGGGGCAGCAGTACCAGTCGATCGTGCCGTCCGAGCCCACCAGGGCGACGCTGCGCAGATCGCCGATCAGCCCGTGCTCGGAGATCGGCACGTACCGGGTCCCGCCCCCGCCCGCGTCCCCGATCCCGGTTCCGTTCCCGCCCCCGGTCGCCGCATCGGCCATCCCAGCCTCCCTCGACGGGCTACCCCGAATAGCTGTTCCAGCGTACGGCTTGCCGGGGGAAGGGGCGGGTCGGACGGGCGGCGGCCACGTCGGGGGTCTCAGCCTGTGGGTAGGGCGGTCTCAGCCAGTGGGCGAGTGGTCCCGCTCCACCGGCAGCGGATTTCGGTCTACCGGCAATGGGTTTCGGTCTACCGGCAATGGGTTTCGGTCCACCGACAATGGGTTTCGGTTCACCGGCCTTACTCCCGCCGGACCGGCGGGACCCACCCCCGCCGCTCCCTCACACCGCCAGCACGGCCACGCCCGCGTCCTCGAACCGCCGTACGGTCTCGTCCTCCACCGCCGCGTCCGTGACCAGGGTGTTCACCGACTCCACACCGCAGATCCGGGCGAAGGCGCGGCGGCCCAGCTTGCTGGAGTCGGCCGCGACGACCCGCTCGGCGCGTTCGCACAGGAGGCGGTTGACCGCCGCCTCGGCCTCGTCGTGGGCGGCGGCGCCACGGATGACGTCGAAGGCGACGACACCGAGGACGGCCATGTCCAGGGTCACCTGGGAGAGCACGCCGTCGGTCAGGGGGCCGATCAGCTCGTAGGACTGGGCACGGGCCACCCCGCCGGTCACCACGATCTTGAACTGCGGGCGGACGGCCAGCTCGTTGGCGATGTTCAGGGCGTTGGTGACGATGGTCAGCGCGGGGGAGCCGGTGGCGAGATCGCTGCGGACGGCGAGCGCGCGGGCCACCTCCGTGGTGGTTGTGCCGCCCGTCAGCCCGACCGCCTCGCCGGGCGCGACGAGATCCCCGACCGCCTTCGCGATCCGCTGCTTCTCGGAGGCATGGCGCGCCGTCTTGTAGCGCAGCGGCAGTTCGTACGACACCCCGTGCACCACCGCGCCCCCGCGCGTGCGGACCAGCATCTGCTGCTCGGCCAACTGGTCGAAGTCACGGCGGATGGTGGCGGCCGACACCGCCAGCGCGGACGCGGCCTCCTCGACGTCCAGCCGGCCCCGCTCGACGAGCAACTCCAGCAGCGCTTTCCAGCGGGCGTCGCGTGACATCCGCACCTCCAGCCGAACCGTTCCCCGATCGTCGGGTGACCCTAGCGCAGCGGCCTGTGATCAACCCGGCTGAATGCTTGATGATGCTTGAAATGTCACGCTATCTTGCAGGAACATGCATCGTAGCCCTACGTGTCGTTGTGCGGAGGGGGTACGGGGCTCGCCGCACAGGTACGGGCGACCGGCGGGCTGTGGATCGCCGGGGACCGCCTGGACCCGCTCGCCGAACTGGTCCGCGCGCAGCGGCTCGCGGTGGCAATCGCGGCGGCCCGCGCACCGGACCCGGACAACCCCCGCCACCTCACCCGCTCGGTGATCCTCACGCCATGACCGGCCGCACCCACCGTCTTTCCCCGCCACCCGGAAGGGACCCCCGCCGGGCCCCTGGCCACCACCGGTGACCTCGTCGCCCGCCGTCCCTCACCGCTTGACCGCCCGCAGCACCACGAACTTCGGGTCGCCGGCGATCACCTCGCTGTTGCCGAACACCCGCCGAAGCCGCACGTGGTAGCCGAGATGCCGGTTCCCCACCACATACAGCTCGCCGCCCGGCCGCAGCACCCGTCGCGCCCCGGTGAACATGCGCCAGGCCGTCGCGTCGGTCGTCGCCTGGTGGGTGTGGAACGGCGGGTTGTTCAGCACCAGGTCCGCGCTGTCCGAGGCCACCCCGGCCACCCCGTCCCCGACCCGGAACTCGGCGTGCCCGGGCACCCCGTTCGCCTTGTACGTCGCCGCCGCCGACGCCACCGCCTGGTACGACTCGTCCACGAACAGCACCTCGGCGTCCGGGTTCGCCAGCGCCACCGACGTACCCACCACCCCGTTGCCGCAGCCCAGGTCCACCACCCGCCGCACACCCCGGGTGGCCGGGAGATGGGCGAGGAAGAACCGGGTGCCGATGTCGAGCCGCTCGGCACAGAAGACGCCCGCGTGGTTGACGACGGTGCGCCCGGAGGCCGGTCCGACACCGTCGGGCAGGGCGTACCGGTACGGCCACGGATTGACCGGCCGCCGCCGCCCCGGCTCCGGCACGCACAGGATGAGCCGGGCCTTCTGCTCGGCGAGCGAGGTGCGGGTCGGCCCGATCACCGTCTCGAACAGCTTCAGCGTCGAGGTGTGGATCTCCTTGACCATGCCGGTCCCGATCACGACGGTGTCCCGGTGCAGCGCGGGCGCCAGCCGCAGCAACTGGTCCTCCAGCAGCGCCAGGCTCTTCGGCACCCGCACCAGCAGCACATCGATCCGCTCCGGCGGCCGGTCCCGCGTGGTCAGCAGCCGTACCGTGCCCGGCGGCACCCCGGCGCGCGCGAGATTGGCCCGGGTCGCCTCCTGCGCCAGGAAGGAGTCCGTGATCTGGGTCGGGCCGTGCTCCGCGAGCGCGGTGGTCAGCGCGCCCCAGCGATCGCCGACCACCACCACGTCACCGGTCAGCGGGACCTCCCGGTCCGCCAGCTGCCGCAGCAGATAGGCGTCGGCGGCGTCCCAGGCACGCAGCCGGTCACGCGGGTCCTCGGGGAAGCGGGACAGCGCGAACGTGCCCCACGGCGTCGTCATACGGTCGTTCATCACCGCCAAAGATAGCGGAACCGCAGCTCAGGGCGGGTGGGGGACCGGGGAGGATGGGGGACTGCGGAAGACTGGGAAGGTCTGCTGAAGGTTGCGGAGGACCGGGGAGGATCTGCAAGGACATGGACGGTCATGACACCGGGCTGTTTCCCCGCGAGCGCGCCGAGGTCGCGCCCGGCGCGGTGCACGTCCCCGACTGGCTCACCCCCGAGCGGCAGTCCGCCCTGCTCGCCGCCGCCCGCGACTGGGCCCGGCCGCCCGCCGGACTGCGTACGGTCCGTACCCCCGGCGGCGGCACCATGACCGCCCGCCAGGTCTGCCTCGGTCTGCACTGGTACCCGTACGGCTACGCCCGCACGGCCGTCGACGGCGACGGGGCGCCCGTGAAACCCTTCCCCGCCTGGCTCGACCGGCTCGGCCGGGCCGCCGTGACCGACGCGCTCGGCCCGTGGGCGGTCGCCGCCGAGCCCTACGACATCGCGCTGATCAATTTCTACGACGGCGACGCCCGCATGGGCATGCACCGCGACAGCGACGAACGGTCCACCGCGCCCGTCGTCTCGCTCAGCCTCGGTGACACCTGTGTCTTCCGGTTCGGCAACCCCGTGACCCGGACCCGCCCGTACACGGACGTGGAACTGCGCAGCGGTGATCTGTTCGTGTTCGGCGGGGCCTCGCGGCTCGCCTTCCACGGGGTGCCGCGCGTCCATCCGGGCACCGCGCCGCCCGCTCTGGGGCTCGCCGGGCGGCTGAACATCACAATGCGGGTCGGCGGCCTGCCCTTGACGGCCCTCTGACCGGCGGATCATGGGAGACTCGCCCTCATGAGCGGCAAGGCGGGCCCCCGGCGGCCGGGGGACGGGACCACCTCCAAGACGCGGCTGGACCGGGGGCGCGGCGCACTCGGCCCCGCACTGGAACTGGTGCACACCGGACGGGCACCCACCCGCGCGGTGCTCACCGCGGAACTCGGCGTCACCCGTGCCACGGCGGGCGCGGTCGCCGCCGAACTGGAAGCGCTGGGCCTGATCCATGTCGACGCCCGCCCCACCGCGCCCGGCGGCTCCCAGGGCCGCCCCTCGCACCGCCTCGAACTCGCCGAGAACGGACCCGTGGCCCTCGCCGCCCAGGTCCACGCCGACGGCTTCCGCGCCGCGCTGGTCGCCCTCGGCGGCCGGATCGTCGCCACCGCTCCCGGCTGCGAGGCCGTCGACGCCGACCCGGCGAAGGTGCTCGGCTCGGTCGTCGAGGCGGGCGCGGAACTGCTGCGCGCGACCGGCCGCCGCTGTGTCGGCGCCGGACTCGCCGTCCCCTCCGCCGTCGCCGAACCCGAGGGCCTCGCCCTCAACCCGCTGCACCTGGACTGGCCCCCCGGCTCACCGGTCCGCGAGATCTTCGCCGAGCAGGTGCGGGCCGCCGGGATCACCGGCCCCGCCTTCGCGGCCAACGACGTCAACCTCGCCGCGCTCGCCGAGCACCGGCACGGCGCCGGGCGCGGCTCCCGCGATCTGCTGTGCGTGGCCACCGGGCACCGCGGGGTCGGCGGCGCGCTGGTCCTCGACGGGCGGCTGCACACCGGCAGTTCGGGCCTGGCCCTCGAAGTCGGCCATCTCACCGTCAACCCCGAGGGCCGCCCCTGCCACTGCGGCAGCCGCGGCTGCCTGGACGTCGAGGCCGACCCGCTGGCCCTGCTCACCACCGCGGGCCGCGCGCCGGGACCGGTGGTGTCCCTGCTCCAGCAGGCCAACGACCTGATCCGGTACGAGTACGCCGACCCGGGCGTCCGCGCGGCCGTCGGGACCCTCGTCGACCGCCTCGGCCTCGGGCTCGCCGGGCTGGTCAACATCCTCAACCCGGACCGGATCATCCTCGGCGGCCTGCACCGCACCCTCCTGGACGCCGACCCCGAGCGGCTCCGCGCGGTCGTCGCCGACCGCAGTCTGTGGGGCCGCAGCGGGGTCGTGCCGATCGTGCCCTGCACGCTGGACTTCAACAGCCTGGTGGGCGCCGCCGAACTGGCCTGGCAGCCGGTACTGGACGACCCGCTGTCCGCGCTGTCGGCGGCCTGAGAGGGGCCCGCTACAGGGACGCCCCGCCGTCGATCACCAGGTCCGTGCCCACCAGCGACGCGGCGGCGTCCGACGCCAGATACAGCACCGCCTGCGCCACCTCCGGCGTCGTCGAGACCCGGCCCAGCGGTGACGCGTCCTTCATCCGCGCCGCCCGCCCGGCCTCCGTCTCCCCGGGGAACAGCGACATCGTGGTGTCGGACGCGCCGGGGCTCACGGCGTTGATCCGCACCCCCTCCGCGATGTGCTCCAGCGCGGCCCCCCGGGTCAGCGAGGTGACGGCGGCCTTGGTCGCCGAGTACCCGGTCGTGCCCGGCAACTGCTTGTGCTGTCCCAGGTTCGCGGAGACATTGACGATCGCCCCGCCGCCCGGCTGGGTCCGCATCCGCCGGATCTCCGCCGCCATGGCGAGCAGCACGCCGGTCACATTGATGTCGAGCACCCGCCGCCAGTCCACCTCGGACAGCTCGGTGATCGGCCCGCCCTGGAAGACGCCCGCGTTGTTCACGGCGACATCGAGTGACCCGAACCGCTCGACCACCGCGGTGACCAGCGCCTCCACATCGACGCCCCGGGACACATCGGCGACCTGCGCGACCGCGTTCCCACCGGCCTCCCGCACCAGCGCGACGGTCTCGTCCAGCGCGGCCCGGCCCCGCCCGGCCACCACGACGTTCGCCCCCTCGGCGGCGAACGCGAGCGCCACGGCCCGGCCGATCCCGGAACCGCCCCCGGTGACGAGCACGGACCGGTCGGTGAAACGGTGGAAGGACGGGGAGGACAGAGAGGTCATGGAGGAACTGCCTTTCGTGAGTGGAGAGATGCGCCGGGAAGGCGAGAGAAGAGATCAGGTGGGGTGAGTCAGGCGCCCTGGTGACCCGGCGCCGAAAGGTGCCGCTCCTACGGCGGAGGCCGGGCCAGTCCCGCCGCGCCCCCCGCCGCCACCGCGAACACCCCCGCCGCCACGGCGAGGCTCACCGCGTCGCTCCCGGCGGCCAGCAGCACCGCGAAGACGACGGTCGGCCCGATCTCCATCGCGGTGTTGTGCACGCCCCCGGCCAGCCCGGTCCGTTCGGCGGGCACCCGGTCGGTGGCGAGCACGGCGGCCCCGGCGAAGGCGGCGGCGGCCCCGGCCGGCAACAGCAGCAGACCGGGCAGGACGCCATAGCCGTACGTGGCCCCCGGATCGAGCCCGGTCAGCGCGAGCAGTCCGAGCCCGGCCGCGCCCAGCGCCAGCCCGCCCGCGGTGACCGGGCCCGGCCCGTACCGCCCCACGAGCCGCCCCGCCGCGCGCCCGGAGACGAGCAGGGCGACGGCGAAGGGCACGAACGCGGCCGAGGTGCGCAGCGCCGACCAGCCCCGTTCCTCCTGGAGGAAGAGCGAGAACAGGATGAACACCGTGCTGGTCCCGGCGGCGGTGAGCGCGGTCGCCAGCAGCCCGGCCGCGCGCCGCCGGTCCCGCAGGAACCCCGGCGGCAGCAGGGGGTCACGCGCCCGGCGTTCGACCGCGGCGAACAGGACGAGCAGGGCGGCACCGGCCAGCAGCGGGCCCAGCACCCGGGCCGAGCCCCAGGACCACGCGTCGGTGACGACCAGGCCGTAGCTGGCGGCGATCAGCCCGCCCGTGGCCAGCACGGCACCGGGCACATCGAGCCGCCCGCCTCGTCCGGTTCCGTCGGCCCTGGGCAGCATCCGGGGCGCCAGCACCAGCGCGACCACCGCGACGACGGCCGGGACGCCGAGCGCCCAACGCCAGGACAGCAGCGCGGAGATGACCCCGGAGAGCAGATTGCCGGCCGTGGCGCCGAGCACCGACAGCCCGCCCCAGGTGGCCATCGCCCGGCGGTAGGCGGCCGGTTCGGGGTGCAGGGTGCGCAGTACGGCCATGGCGGCGGGGGCGATCACGGCCGCTCCGGCGCCCTGCGCGAACCGTGCCGCGAGCAGCGCCTCGTATCCCGGGGCGAGCGGGGCGGCGATCGACGCGGCGGCGAACAGCCACAGTCCGCCGATCAGGGCCCGCCGTCCGCCGTGGCGGTCCGCGAGCCGGCCGCCGAAGAGCAGCAGTCCGGCGAAGGTCAGCCCGTAGGCGGCGCTGAGCAGGATCAGTTCGTCCCGGCCCAGGCCGAAGCGGCGCCCGATCTCCGGCAGCGGGACGGCGATCGAGGCCAGCGTGAAGATCAGGGTGACCTGGAGGGAGCCGAGGAGCGGGAAGACACGGGTGACGCCGAACCGCGGCCGGTCCGCTGCGGGGGCGCCGCTGAGCGTGCTCATGAATCCCTTTCCGGAACGAACGTTCTAATATTTGGCCGGGCGAGGCCGCCTCGTATCCACAGGGGGGAGGGGGGGCGGACCGCGAGATCAGTCCAGCAGGGTCAGTGCCTGGTCGGCCGCGTCCCGTACCCGGCCCGGGTCGGACGACGCCTTGCCCACCACCCGCAGCCCCTGTATCAGCACCAGCAGCATCCGGGCGAGCGCGCGCGGGTCGCGGTCCTCGGGCAGTTCGCCCTGCGCCTGGGCGCGGACCAGCGCCGAGTGCAACAGGGTCTCCGTGTGCTCCCAGCTCAGCTCCACCCGGCGGGCGGCCCCGGTGTCGTGCGGCGCCAGCTCGGTCGCCGTGTTGGTGACCAGGCAGCCGATCGGCCGGCGGGCCTCGTCCGCGGCCTCCTCGGCGAACCTCCGCACCACCGCCCGTACGGCGGGCAGCGCCGGGCCCGGCTGGGACAGGGTCCGGGTGAGCCGCGGGTTCTGGGTCTCTCCGTAGCGGTCCAGGGCCTTCAGGAAGAGGTCGCGCTTGTTGCCGTACGTCGCGTAGATGCTGGCGCGTCCGATGCCGAGGTGCTCGACCAGATCCGCCATGGAGGTGGCCTCGTAGCCCTGCCGCCAGAACAGTTCGAGGGCGGACAGGAGGACGGCGTCAGGGTCGAATTCCTTGGTCCTGGCCATGAGGACGACCCTAGGCGATAAAAGAACGACCGGTCAAATTAATGGGTCCCTCGGCTGCCCTGACGGCCCTCTCCAGCTCCTCCGCCGGGTACGGGGTGTCCGGGCTGATGTCATGGACCCGGCCGTAGAAATCGGTCAGCACGGCGGCCAGCGGTGCGTGCCGGGTGAGGAGCGCCCTGATGCCCGGCGGACCGGCCGGGGGCTCGGCGCCGCCCGCCATCGCGTGGATCAGCGCCTCACGCTCCGCGCGCTGATGGCCGTACACCGCCGTGATCAGCCAGTTCACCAGCCAGCTGAGCATGTAGCAGTGGTCGTAGGAGCGGTGGTGTGCGAAGAAGGCGGACTCGGCCGGGGACAGGGCGAAGCGCTCGGAGACGGCGAGGCCGAAGTCCGCGAAGTACAGCCGCCGTCCATCGGTCAGGATGTTGCGGAAGTGGGCGTCGAAGTGCAGCAGGCCCTGGGCGCCCATGAACGCCGCCCCGGCCGTCAGTTCCCGCTCCACCAGCGCGACGGCCCGGTCGGCGCGCTCCGCACCGGCCGCCACCTCCTCGGTGAGCCACTCGTGGAGGGTTCGCGGGAGGTACTCCAGGAACAACGCGAGGCTCGCCGGGGGGTGCCGGAGCGCCTCGATCCGGTGACGGATCTCCGCGCCACCGCCGAAGTAGGCCACGGCCCGCTCCACATCGGCGAGTTCCTCCGGCAGCCGCTGTGGCGCCGCGTCCGGCAGCACCCGCCAGTGGTACATCAGCGGGAAGCCCGCGTGCCGTCCCGCCAGGACCCAGTCCGTGGTCATCGTGTGCGCGGCCAGCTCACGCCAGGTGCCGAACCCCGGGCTCAGGACGCCGTACTGGCAGAAGGCGGGCAGCCCGAAGACATTGGCCGTGGAGCGCCGATGCTCCGGGCGCAACTCCCGTTCCGTGAGCGGCACCCGCTTCACGAAGACCGGCGTCCCCGCCACCTCCAGCCGCGCCGCCGTCCCGCCGATCCCGGCCCCGAGCGGCACGGCCGACTCCAGCAGCTCACCCAGCTCGCGATCCCCGCGCAGGGCGAGGGCCGTGGAGACGGCTCCGTACACGGACCGCCGCGCCTCGGATGCGTCGGATGTCATGTCGCCCCCACCACCGGATCACTCGACGTCAGTGGCCGCCCAGCCTATGCCGGGGTCCGGGGGAAGCAGCCGGTGTTCCCGCCCGTACTCCCCGGGAGGTACCCGCACAGCCGCCGGCCGTACGACGACCCGGCACCCCGCGGGGAGCGAGGCTCAGGGCATCGGCAGAACCGACCCGCTACCACCTGGGAGATGACCTGAGATGCAGACCCTCGCGGACTGGGGCGGCGGTGGCGGTGGACCCGGCCCCTGGATCCTGTTGTTCCCGCTGATCTGGGCGGCCGTCGTGGCGGGTGTCGTGACCGTGCTGCGGCGCACCGCCCGGCGCGGGCGGCGCGGACCGTGGCACGCCGGGCGGGACGTGCGCCCGAGCGGTGACTCGCCGATCGCCGTGCTCGGCCGCCGGTTCGCCGCCGGTGAGATCGACGAGGACGAGTACTGGCGGCGGCTGTCCGTCCTGGACGAGCAGTTCGGCCCCGCGACGGGCAAGGGCGGCCTGTGATGACGACGACGACCGGTACCCGCACGGCCGCGCGGGTCGTGGACGCCGTGAAGGTCTACGGCCGCGGCGACACCGAGGTACGGGCCCTGGACGGGGTGAGCGTCGGCTTTCCGGCCGGGCGGTTCACCACGATCATGGGGCCCTCCGGCTCGGGCAAGTCCACGCTGATGCACTGCGCGGCCGGACTCGACACACTCGGCTCCGGCGCCGCCTTCATCGGCGGCACCGAGCTGGGCACCCTGGACGACCGACGGCTCACCCAGTTGCGCCGGGACCGGATCGGCTTCGTGTTCCAGGCGTTCAACCTGGTGCCCGCGCTGACCGTCGCCGAGAACATCACCCTGCCGCTGGACCTCGCGGGCCGGCGCGGCGACCCGGAGTGGACCGACACGCTGCTCTCGCCCTCGCCGTGCTGATCGCCCTGCTGGGCATCGCCAACACCCTCACCCTGGCCATCCGCGAACGCACCCGCGAACTGGGCCTGCTCCGCGCGGTCGGCCAGACCCGGGCCCAGACCCGGGCCATGGTCCGCTGGGAGTCCGTCCTGGTCGCCGCGTTCGGTACGGCCGGTGGCCTCGTCCTCGGCGCCTTCCTCGGCTGGGTCCTGGTCCGCGTGTCCGACGGCGCGAGCGACAGCGGGTTCACCTTCGCGGTGCCGCCGCCGAGCCTGTTGGTGGTCGCCCTGGTCGGCCTGACAGCGGGCGCCCTCGCGGGCCTGCGTCCTGGGGCGCGGGCGGCACGGCTGGATGTGCTGCGGGCGATCGGCGCGGAGTAGCCCTCGCGGGCGCGAGCCGGGAGGAGGCGAGGGGAGGTGGGGAGGATCTGGAGGGGGCCGGAACACCCCCGAGCGGAGGGGCGCAACATCGGACTTGGGGAAACGCGCCGGAGCCGGAGCCGGAGCCGGAATCGGACTTGGGAGAACGCGCCGGAGCCGGGGCCGGGGCCGGACTCGGACTCGGGGGCGGGCTCGGCGGACGGAGAGGCCGGCAGGCGTCTGCCGGAAACCTCATGGGACCTGTGCCGC